>NZ_BAAAVI010000013.1:126880-151588 GCF_039534445.1 Streptosporangium fragile
AGTCGAGGAACCGCGCCCGGGACGGCCGGCGACGGCCGTCCCGGGCGCACCCCGTTTCCGGGAAGGAGGGACCGTGCGGGCAGCCGACCGGTTGGTGACCGAGACCGTACGGCGTGGCGGCGCCTGGCCGGCCGTCCTCGCGGCCGTCTCCGTCCTGGGCGCGGCCGCCCAGCTGGCGCTCCCGCTGGTGCTGGGGACGACCGTCGACGAGCTGGTGGCCGGCGGGCCCGGCGCCGCCGCCTGGCCGGCCGCCTGCGCCGCCGTCGTGACTCTGGCCGTGGCCTGCGACGGTCTGGGCGTCTGGGCCGCGGGAGCGAGCGGCGCGTGCTCCTCGGCGTGGCTGCGGGAACGGATCGTCCGGCACGTCCTCGGCGTCGGGCCGGCGATGACCCGCAGGTTCCCCGAGGGGGAGCTCGTCACCCGGATGGGCCTGAACGCCGAGGAGATCGGGCGTGCTCCCGAATCGATCGTCACCGGGGCCGCCCTGCTCATCCCCACCGCCGGCGGTGTGGTGGCGCTGACCCTCATCGACCCCTGGCTGACCGCGGCCCTGGTCGCCGGGCTGGCCGCCCTCGCGCTCGTGCTGCGGGCCTTCCTCGCCACGAGCACCTCGATCGCCGGGGGTTACCAGGAGGCGCAGGGCGACATCGCCGCCCGCCTGGTCGACGCGCTCGCCGGGGCCCGCACGATCGCCGCTGCCGGCACCGCCGACCGGGAGCGGGCGCGGGTACTGGCCGCGCTGCCACGGCTGCGCCGGCACGCCATGGCGATGTGGCGGGCCAACGCGCGGGCCGGCGTCCAGGCGGGCGCCGTGGTGCCGCTGCTGGAGGTGGTCGTACTCGGGGTGGGCGGGCTCCGGCTGACCGCCGGTGACCTGTCGGCCGGGGAGCTGTACGCCGCCGCCCGGTACGTCGTGCTCGGCGCGGGCCTCGGCGCGGCCCTGGGACATCTCAGCCGCCTGGCCAGGGCGCGGGCCGCGGCGGCACGGGTCGTGGAGCTGGTCGCCGAACCCCCCAGGGGATACGGTGCGCGGTCGCTGCCCGCCGGCCCCGGCGACCTGGAACTGCGCGGGGTCGGCGCGGGCGTGCTGGCCGACGTCGACGTGTTCGTCCCGGGCGGGCAGGCGGTGGCCGTGGTCGGCCGTTCCGGTTCCGGCAAATCGATGCTCGCCGCGCTGGCCGGCCGCCTGGCCGACCCGCCGGTCGGGACGGTCAGCCTGGACGGCGTCCCGCTGCCCGACCTGTCCCGCGCGGCCCTGCGCGAGGCCGTCGGGTACGCGTTCGAACGCCCGGTGCTGCTCGGGGGCACCGTCGGCGACGCCATCGCCCTGGGCGCCGGTGCCCGCGGGGCGGCCACCGGCCGCCACCGCCGCGGGGGCACCGGCGCTCCGGGGGAGGTCGTGCGGGCCGACGCGCGGGCGGTGTGCGCCGACGCCTTCGTGCGGCGGCTCCCGCTGGGGTACGACACGCCACTCGCGGAGGCGCCCATGTCCGGAGGCGAGCGGCAGCGGCTCGGCCTGGCCCGCGCGTTCGCGCAGGGACGGCGGCTGCTCATCCTCGACGACGCCACCTCCAGCCTCGACACCGTCACCGAGCGCCAGGTCGCCGCGGCGCTCGCCGGGGAGCTGCGCGACCGCACGCGCCTGATCGTGACCCACCGGGCCGCGACCGCGGCGGCGGCGGACCGGGTGATCTGGCTCGACGGCGGGCGGGTGCGCGCCTGCGGCAGCCACCGCGCCCTGTGGTCGGACCCGGCCTACCGCGCCGTCTTCCAGGCGGGCACCCCGTGAACCGCCCGGTGAACGGTCCCGTTGGCGACGCTGCGAGCCACCCGGTGAACACCGCCGTGAACGACCCCGCGGGCGACGCTGTGAGCCACCCGGTGAACACCCCCGTGGGCGATCTCGTGGACGACCCCGCGATCCGCCCCGTCCGACGGGCGCTGCGGCGTGACCCGTACCAGCTGGTCCGGCTCGGCGCCTGGTCCGTCGCCGAGGCCGCGCCCGCGCTGGTCGTCGGCCTCGCCGTGGCGCGGGCCGTCGACGAGGGCTTCGCCGCCGGGCGGCCGGTGACCGGGTTCGCCTGGCTGGCCCTGCTCGGCGGCGCCTGGCTGCTGGCCGCGGCCGGCGCGCGGCAGGTGGTGCTGGCCGTCGCCGCGATCGTGGAGCCGTTCCGCGAGGACCTGCTGGGCCACGTCGTCGACGGCGCGCTGCGCCGCTCGACCGCCTCCGGCCGCGGGCCGGGCGCGGCGGCGGTGGCCCGCGCCAACCTCCAGGTCGAGCTGGCCCGCGACGCGTTCGCCGCGGTCGTCACCGTGGTCAGGTCCTTCGTCTTCACGGTGGCGAGCGTCGTGCTCGGGCTGGCGGCCCTGGTGCCCGACGTGCTGGCGCTGGTGCTGCCCCCGTTCGCCGCGGGGCTCGGCCTGTTCCTGCTCTCGCTGCGGGCCCTGGCCCGGCGGCAACGCGACTTCATCCTGGCCGACGAGCGCACCGCCGAGGCGCTGACCGGCATGGTCGGCGGGCTGCGCGACATCGCCGCCTGCCGGGCCGAGGAGCGGGTGGCCGCCGACGTCGGCCTGCGGGTGGCGGAGCAGGCGCGCGCGGCCCGGGTGCTGGCCCGGGTGACCGCGCTGCGCACCGTGTCACTGGCGGTGGGCGGCTGGCTGCCGGCGCTGCTCGTGCTGGCCGGGACTCCGTGGCTGCTCGGCCGTGGGGCCGGCCCCGGGGTGGTCCTCGGCGCCCTGGCCTACGTCACGCAGTCGCTGGCCCCCGCGCTGGGCGACCTGGTGGAGGGGCTGGGGATCAACGGGGTCCGGCTGAAGGTGGCGCTCGACCGCCTCCTGCGGGACGGCGCCCCGCCCGCGCGTGCACCGGGCCGCAGCCCCGCCCGGGACGGGAGCGCGGAGCTGCGGGGCGTGACGTTCGCCTACGGGCCACACGCCGAGCCGGTGATCGACCGCCTCGACCTGTCCGTCCCCGACGGGGACCACATCGCCGTGGTGGGGCCCAGCGGCATCGGCAAGTCCACGCTGGCCGCGCTCCTGAGCGGCGTCCTGCGGCCGGACGCGGGACTGGTCCTGGTGGGCGGGGTGCCCGCCGACCGGCTAGACCCGGCCGACCGGGTGCTGATCCCCCAGGAGGCGTACGTCTTCCGCGGCACCCTGCTCGCGAACCTGACCTACCTCGCCCACGCCCCGCGCGAGGCGGTGGACGGGGCGGTGGCGGCGGTCGGGCTGACCCGCCTGGTCGCGCGGGTGGGCGGCTATGACGCCGAGATCGTCCCCGGCCTGCTCTCCCCGGCCGAGCGCCAGCTGGTCGCCCTGGCCCGTGCCTACCTCGCCCCGGCCAGGCTGGTGATCCTCGACGAGGCGACGTGCCACCTGGACCCGGCGGCCGAGGCCCGCGCGGAGCGGGCGTTCGCCGAGCGCGGTGGCACGCTCCTCGTCGTCGCCCACCGCCTGACCTCGGCGCTGCGCGCCCGGCGGGTCCTGGTCATGGACGGCACCAGCGTCCGGATCGGCACACACGAGGAGATGCTCGCCGCCTCCCCCCTGTACGCGGACCTCGCCGGTCGCTGGAACCCTTCGAGCACACAGGAGCTGGTGCCGTGATCTATCCTCCCGCCGAGCGGCTCCCGGTCGTCGACCACCTGCACGGCCGGGCCGTCCCCGACCCGTACCGGTGGCTGGAAGACCCGGACAGTCCCGATACGCGGAGCTGGTCGACCGCCCAGGACGAGCTGTGGCGCGACCACGCCGCCGCGCTGCCCGGCCGCGACGCATGGCGCGCCCGGGTCGCCGAGCTCACCGGCGCCGGGACGGTCTCGGCGCCGGTCTGGCGCGGCGGGCGCCGGTTCTTCCTGCGCCGCACGACCGCGCAGGAGCACGCCGTGCTCCACACGGCCGGCCCGGACGGGGCGGAGCGGGCGTTGGTCGACCCGGCGGGGCTCGACCCGAGCGGGCTGACCACGCTCGACCGCTGGCAGCCCGCCCCGGACGGCCGGCTGCTGGCCTACCAGCTGTCCCGGCACGGGGACGAGCGGTCGGAGCTGCGCGTCATGGAGGTCGCCACCGGGCGGGTCGTGGACGGCCCGATCGACCGGTGCCGGTACGCGCCGGTGGCGTGGCTGCCGGACGGGAAGGCGTTCTTCTACGTCCGCGACCGCCGGGTCCGGCTGCACCGGCTCGGCACCCCGGCCGAGGACGACGTGGTGATCCTGGGCGACGAGCGGTCCTGGGGCCTGGAGATCAGCCACAACGGGCGCTGGCTGACGGTCTCGGCGGCGGGCGACGGCGGTAACGACCTCTGGCTGGCCGACCTGTCCGCCTCCTCCCCCGAGCGTCCCGACCTGCGGGTGGTGCAGCGGGAGACGGGCGCGGTGACGGCGGCCGCCGTCGGCCGCGACGGGCGCCTGTACCTGCTGACGACGCTCGACGCGCCCCGCGGGCGGCTGTGCGTGGCCGACCCGGCACGCCCGGGGGCCGAGAACTGGGTCGACCTGGTCGGCGAGGATCCGGAGGCGGTGATCGGCGAGTTCGCCGTCGCCGGTCCGGTGCTCCTCGTCGCCCGGACCCGGCACGCGATCAGCGAGATCGGCGTCCACGACCTGGCGACCGGGAGGCGGCGCGGCGAGGTGCCGCTGCCCGGTCTCGGCACGGCCGCGGGGATGACCACCCGCCCCGAGGGCGGGCACGAGGTCTGGTTCACCTACACCGACAGCGTCACGCCCCCGGGCGTGCACCGCTACGACACGCGCACCGGGCGGACGTCTCCGTGGGCCGCCGCGCCCGGCACGGTCACGGTACCGGAGCTGCGGGCCCGCCAGGTGGTCTGCGCCTCGGCGGACGGCACGCCGGTGCGGATGGTCGTGCTGGCCCGGCCGGGTTCCGGGCCCCGGCCCGCGATCCTGTACGGCTACGGCGGCTTCGGGCTCTCCCTCGCCCCCTCGTACTCCAGCTACGTCCTGCCCTGGGTCGAGGCGGGCGGGGTCTTCGCCCTGGCCCAGCTCCGCGGCGGCGGCGAGGAGGGCGCGGCGTGGCACCGCGACGGCATGCTCGACCGCAAGCAGAACGTCTTCGACGACTTCGCCGCGGCGGCCGAGCGGTTGATCGCCGACGGCTGGACCACCGCCGGGCAGCTGGCCGCCTGCGGCGAGTCGAACGGCGTCAAGCTGGTCGGCGCCGCGCTGACCCAGCGCCCCGACCTGTTCGCCGCCGCCGTCTGCTCGGCCCCGCTGCTCGACATGGTCCGCTACGAGCGGACGGGGCTGGGCCCCGCGTGGCGGTCGGAGTACGGCTCGGCCGACGACCCCGAGCAGCTGGGCTGGCTGCTGGGCTACTCCCCCTACCACCGGGTGACGGCCGGGGTCGACTACCCGGCGACGCTGCTGACCACCTTCGGCGGCGACTCCCGCGTCGACCCCCTGCACGCGCGCAAGATGTGCGCGGCCCTGCAGTGGGCCACCTCGGGCTCACGCCCGATCCTGCTGCGTCACGAGGACGGCGTCGGCCACGGTCCCCGGGCGGCGGGTCGCGCCGTCGGCCTGGCCGCCGACATGCTCGCCTTCCTCGCCGCCCACACCGGCCTGCGCCCGCCGGCGGTGCCGAGGCGGACGGCCGGCGGCACCGAGGCGGACGGCCGGTAGTGGCGCGCCGGGGGCGTTGGAGCGGAGTGCCGGGCCGGGATGCCGCGCGCCGCCTCGGACAGCCGGCGGGACCCGGGCGGCCGGCGGGCCTCGGGCGGTCAGCGGGCCTCGGGCGGTCAGCGGGCCTCGGGCGGCCGGCGGGAGGAGTGGCGGCGGATCAGGCCGCGCCCGGGGACGTCGTCGGACCAGATCCAGCCGGCCTCCCTGGCGATCCTGACCGCCTCCACCCGCGTGCGGGCGCCGACCTTGGCGAGGATCCGTGCCAGGTGGTTGCGGACCGTACCGCCGGACAGGCAGAGACGGGCGGCGATCTCGCCGACCGGGACGCCCTCCGCGGCGGTCTCCAGGACCTCGAGCTCGCGGGCGGTGAGCGGGTTGCTCCTGGCGTGCAGGGCGGCCACGGCCAGCTCGGGGTCGACGACCCGCTCCCCGGCGGCCACCCGGCGTACGGACTCGGCGAGCTGGCCCGCCGGGCTGTCCTTGACGACGAAGCCGCGCGCCCCCGCGTCCAGCGCACGCCGCAGCGCCGGCGGGGTGGCGAGCGCGGTCAGGATGACCGTCTTGCACCCCGGGAGCCGCCTGCTCAGCTCATGGGTCACGGTGAGGCCGTCGGTGCCGGGGAGGCCGATGTCGATGAGCGCGACGTCCGGCCGGTGGCGCAGGCACACGGGGACCACCTCGTCACCGTGACCCGCCTCGCCGACGACCTCGATGTCCCGCTCCGTGGAGAGCAGGGCGACCATGGCCCCGCGGACCAGGTGCATGTCTTCGGCGATCAGGACGCTTATCACGAATCGTCTCCCCTGGGCCACGGTGCGCCGGTGCTTACGGACGGGGACGTCACTCATGGGATTCGAGCGACTACTCCCGGTCCGAGTTAAACACCGGAACGCGTGGCGGGGAACCATGATCCGTCCAGTTGGGGAGCGGCTTCCCGGCCGGGACGGGTGGGGCCGGGGACGCGGGGAGCGTCGGGGACATCGGGGACGCCGGGAACACCGGGGACACCGGGGACACCGCCCGCCGGAGCTCCGCCTCGACGGTCCGCATGCGCGCGAGCAGCTCGCCGGCCGAGCGGGCCTCGACGATCCGCACCCGGTCCGGGTCGCGGCACTCCCAGGCGGTGAAGCACTGGCGCCACGGACGCCACATCACCACCCACCCGTACGCGCCCGCCTGCACCTGCTCGGCGGCGTGGACCTCGGCGGCGTCAGATCGGGGACGCGGCGGCATGATGGTCCAGCAGGACGTCGGTCAGCAGGTAGCCGTCCCTGATCAGGTGGGAGAGCGGCCGAGCCCGGAGCTCCCGGTAGTGACGGGCGATCCGGTGCGCGGCGACGACCGGGGTCACGGCGCTCGTCCACAGCGGTCTGCCCCGGCCCGCGGAGGCCGGGACGACCCACCAGAAGCGGCCCCGGTCGTCGAGGCGGGTCACCAGCCCGTAGTAGACGGAGACGACGACCTCGCCGGAGGGCAGGCGGTGCACGTCCGCGGGGATGTTATGGGATCGCGCCAGAATGTCCGCCAGCTCACCGGCCCGGAGTTCGGCGGCGGGGAGCGCGAGCTCGTCATGGGTCATGTGATCAACGGTCACGCTGGTGAGGCTAGAGATCGCCGAACGCCCGTCTCAACGGTGTTGCGCGATGTTGCGAGACGGGCTCGCGCGAGGCTACGCCCGGCCGAGCTCGCCCGCCGCGCGTCGCAGCAGGTCGCGTGCCTGCTTCCCGTAGGCCGCGGCGCCGCTCAGGGCCTGGAACGCCTTCTCGTACGCGGCCACGTCGCTCGGGGCCCTGTGCTGGATCTGACCCGGCACGGTGTCGACGCGGACCCGGTCGTCGTCGTAGATCCAGAAGTTCTCCGGCGGCATGAGCGGCGGCCGGGTGGTGGCGGGGACGATCCCGAAAGACATGTTCGCCACGCCCGAGGTCAGCTCCATCAGCCGGTCGAGCTGGGCGGCCATCCGCTCCGGGTCGACCACCGGGGTGCGCAGCGCCTGCTCGCCGATGATGAACGCGAACCGCTTGGCACCGTTGAGCAGCACCTCCTGCTGCTTGAGCCGGGCCGTGACCGCGGCGTCGAGGTCGTCGGGAAGGCCGCGGAAGTCGATGACGGCCCGCATGTGCCCTCGGGCGTAGTCGGCGGTCTGCAACAGCCCGGGGACGGCCGAGTGCTGCCAGACCCGGAACTGGCGGGTTTTCTCGTACAGCGGCTGGAAGGAGCGCTGGACGTGGCCGAGGCCGGTCTCCTCCAGGCGGCGCCAGTCGGTGTACATGGCCTCGATGTTCTGGGCCGCCGCGATCAGGTCGACCACCTGCTCGTCGGCGTCGCAGGCCTCGCACCAGATCCGGATGTCGGCCTGGTTCGGCATCTGCACGGCGTTCTCGATCTTGGAGATCTTGGTGTGGTCGAGGCCGGTCCTTGCCGCCAGCGCCCGGCCGGTCAGCCCGGCACGGGCGCGCAGCGCCCTGAGCCGGGCGGCGAGGATGCCCTTGGCCTCGTCGATGCGTGCTGTGGAGGTCGCCATCTCCGTCACCTCGTCACCGCGGGGGAAATCGGTGATCTGACCGTATTCCTCCGGTTGCGCACTGTCTCAGGAGTTGCGAATTGTTGCGAGGAAATCAGCGGGCGCCCCGGGCCGGGGAGGCCGGGCCCGCCTGATCCGGACCCGCGCGGGGGCGGGGCGGGGGCGGTGACCGGCGCGGTGGCACCACGGGGAAGGAAGAGGGTACGGGTCGCGACCGGCGCGATGACGCGTGAGAAGGGGTACGGGTCGCGACCGGCGTGCTAGCCCTTGTGGCCGTACCCACCGGCCACGCTGGCCAGCCACTTGTTGATCTGAGCGGCCCAGTCTTGCTGCAGCGCTTCCTTGTGGCTCGCCTTGAAGCGTCCGTAGACGTCCTTGCTCGGCCTGCGGTAGTCGGCGCGCCTGTCGGCCTCCAGGACGATGTCCAGGCCGTCGGGGGTGGTGACGAAGGTCAGCTCGACCTCGCTGATCCGTCCGGAGTAGGCGGGGGGCGCGTAGAACTCGATCTCCTGGTAGAACGGCAGCTCCTGCCGTGAGTTCCGGATGTACCCCCGCTCCAGGTCGGCGCTCCGGAAACGGAAACCGAGCTGGGAGAAGGCGCGCAGCACGGCTTCCTGGGAGTCCAGCGGCTCGACCTCCAACGAGTCGAGGTCGCTCTTGTCGACCGCCGCGGCGATCGCCAGCTCGGTGCGCACCCCCATGGCCATGCCGCTCAGGTGCCGGCCCTGGAGCACGGTGATCGGGAGCTCCCAGGGGAGGGGGAAGTCGAAGGGGATGCTCATGCCCTCTCCCTTCCGCAGCCGGAACGGTCCAGAGACCTCCGAGCGGAGGAACTCCGTGAAGCCGACATGCTCGCCCCCGCTGTGCTCGGTCTCCACCCGGGCGACCAATCCCAGCGCGACGTACTCGATGTCGGCGTCGTAGTCGCCGCCCTTGATCATCACCTCGCCGCGCAGCGGCCCGCCCGGCCGCACCCGGCGGGCGGCCAGGATGGTGTCCACCGACGGGGCGCCGACTCCGAGGGCTCCGAGCATCCGTTTGAAGATCAAGATTTCCTCCTGTTGTCCGGTACCGTATGGCCTGATGCGTTCGGTTCCGTACGACCTGATCGCGACATCAAACGATTGGCCAGGAACGGCGGTTCCCACAAGTCTCACCGGACACAGGCGTGCGCGGCCACCCTCCGCGGAAAATGAGGCGGAGGCGTCGGCCCGTCCCGGTCCGGACCCGGGCCCCGGTCCGGACCCGGGCGCACCGGCGATCGGCACGACCTCGCCGGGGGCCGGAGCGAGGCCGGAACCGCCCGCCACCTCGGACCGGAGCGGGGCCGGAGCGAGGCCGGAACCGCCCGCCACCTCGGACCGGAGCGGGGCCGGAACCGCCCGCCACCGCCCGCCACGGCCGTCAGGGCGGGGATTGTCGCGCGGAAGCCTTACGGTAGGGCGCGTGCCTGAGACGAACCACGAGATCACACTCGACTCGGCCCTCACCGAGGAGGCGGTGCTCGCGACCTACCGCCGCATGTTCGCCGCGCTCGCCCGCGACAGCGGCGCGGTGGTGGACGACCCCGCGCTGGTCGACATCGCCGAGACGTTGTTCGCGGCGTTCGCCGAGGCCGGTGAGGAGTGGCTGACCCACGAGCAGATGCGCCACGTCTGCCGGGCCTACCCGCTCGACCAGTTCGAGAACCGGCTCCGGGTCCTCAAAGGGCTCGGCGCCGTCCGCGAGGTGTTCCCCAAACCCAACCAGCTGCGTTACCGTGCGTCGTTCACCAGCGTGGTGGGGCTGATGTTCATCCGCCGGATGATGGACGACGGCGGCCAGTCGGAGATGCACCGGCTGCTCGCGCTCGAAGACCTCAACGTGGCCGATCCGCGCACGACCATGGAGGAGGCGCGCGTCAGCGCGCAGAACCTGTCGCGCGCCTTCCGGCTCTGGGCACTGGAGCTGATCACCCTGCTCGCCGGCACCATCGAGGAGCTGCGCGAGCAGGCCCCCAAGCTCTGGGGCACCGAGGAGATCGCCCGCCGGGCGCAGAGCCTGCACGGCACGATCCTCACCCGCTGGCCCGACCTCGACCGCACCTGCACCGAGCTGCGCGCGGCGATCTACGCCTACAGCGACGCCTCCCGCCGGGCCGCCGGGCGCCTGGCCGACTCCGCGGGCACCACCAGGAACCTGACCCTGCTGCCCGCGGAGACCTGGCGCACCTTCGCGCAGACCGCCGGCAAGGAGCGCCTGGCCGCGGTGCTCGACGGCTTCGTCTTCGACGCCCCCGCGCCCTGGCACGACCCGGCGGCGATCGTCCGAGCCGTGGACGAGAGCCCCCGGCCGGCCCCGGCCCAGCCCACTCCCCCGCGCTCGGCGCTGCCCGACTCCGGCCCCGCCGACACCTACGACGCCGCCACCGGCGGGCTCGACCACCTGGCCGCCGTCGCCGAGGCCGCGCTGGGCGGGCGCTCCTCCGCGCCGGTGGAGGAGCTGCTGGCCGCCGGCGGCGAGTGGGTCTCCGCCCGCCGCCTGCTGGCCGACCTCGTCGCGGCCGACCTGCGCCCCGACGCCCCCTACCGCCTGCGCTGGTCCGACGGGCTGACCGCCGATCCCGGCGCCGAGCCCGCCTGGCTCTCCCACGGCCGTCTGGAAAGGACCGGCGGTGACACCTGAGCTGGCACACGTCCGCGCCAGGGCGACCGGGCCGCTGCCGCTGGCGGCCGACGAGGCGGCCCCGCCGGGGATGGCCCGGCTGGCACGGGGCGACGGCACGGGCCTGGCGCTGCCGGTCTGGCCCGACGGGGCGACCCCGGCCCTCCTGGAGGAGTACCAGGTGGCCCCCGTCCCGGTGGAGCGCTCCGGGGAGACCAGGCGGGTGCTGGCCGCCGCGCTCAAGTGCTGCTGGACCGATCTGGCGGCCGATCCGTGGCCCGGCTCCGCCGCCCCGGTCGACGACGTGCTCGCGGCCTACCGGGCGTTGATCGGGCGCGGCGACGACCTGATGCGCAACTGGGCGGTCGGCGCGCTGCGCCGCCTGCACGACTCCGCGTGGTTGGAGGTCGCCGACGGCATGGTGCGGCTCGGCCCCCGGTGCGCGTCCTGGCCGACCGCCTCCCACGCCCAGCTCCGCGAGCTGGTGCGCCGTCTGCCCACGGGCGAGGCGGCGGCCGGCGGCACGGATGTCCTGCCGGTGCTGGACGGCGACGCGGCCGGCGAGGCCGCCGCGAGCGTCACGGTCCCCGAGGGCGTGGACGAGGACCTGCTCGGCCCGTTCGACGAGCGGCGCCGGGCCGAGATCGTCGCCGCGTTCATGGCGGTGGAGCACGCGGCCGAGCCGGTGCACGAGGCCCGGTTCGCCGCGCTGCGCGACCCGGTGCTCCGCCGCGCGCTCGCGGAGATGCTCCAGCGCCGCGGCCGGGTCCTGATCCACGACCGCGAAACATGGACCTCGGGCTACGCCGACGGGGTGGTCGCCGGGGCGGACGCCGGTCCCGGCGAGGCGGAGCGGGCGGTGCTGGTGCTGGTGCTGGTGCACTCGGTGGCGATTCCCCGGGCCGACGGCCTGCTGCCCGCCGACAGCTGGCTCTCACCGTTCCCCGCCCAGATCGAGGAGCTTCGGCGGCACACCAAACTGCCGATCGGCGAGCTGGAGGCCGCGCTGCGGACCCTGCGCCACGCGGGCCTGGTGACCCAGGTCAAGGCCGGCGAGGAGGCCGGCGGCTACGTGCCGGGACCGCAGTTCCACCGGCTGACTCCGCAGGCCAGGCGCCGCCTGCAGGAGGAGCTGATCCTGGCCGCGGGGCCGCACACCCCGCTGGCCGCGGCCGTACGAGCCAACCGGCGGTGAGCGCCCGCCGGGCGGCTCCCGGACGATGAGACGGCGCCCGGCGTGGCGGCCGGAGGCCCGACCGCCCCGCCCGGGGGCGGCGCGGAAGACGAGAAAGGAAACACGGGGTTGACCGAGGAGCGGAACCAGTCCGCGAAGAGCCCGCGCAGGCGCGGGACGAAGGCCGCCGCGGCGACCGGGGGGATCGGAGCGGACACCGCCGGGAACGCCGGGCCGGGCGCGACCGCGGCCGCCACGTCCGCCGGCAAGGGCGCGACCGTGGCCTCCCGGACGGGCGGGACGGGCACGGGCGGAACGGACGGGACAGGCGCGTCCGCGGCGCACGGCACGCAGGCGAGCCTGGTGCCCGTGGAGGCCCGTTCCACCGCGCCGACCGAGAACGTGGTGGGCGACCGCGTGCTGATCGCCGTGCAGCCGGTCAACATCTCCCGCCTGTCGACGCACCCGGTGCCGACCGTCCCGGGCACGCTCATCGTGGTCGCGGGCGCCGGGCCGAAGGACTCCAACGGCGCCGGCAAGTCGTCGTTCATCGCGATGATCACCGCACTGCTCGGCGACGAGCAGTGGCGTTTCGCCTCCGGCGCCAAGTCGGTGGCCGAGCTGCTGTTCAACGCCGAGCTCGCCGCGGGTGGCGGCGGCCGGACGTGGGCCAGCGCCGACCACGGCTACATCGTCGGCGTCTTCGCGGCCCCCGATTCGGTGGACGACGCGGTGACCGTGTGGCTCCGGGTCAACCAGGAGGCCCCGCACCTGGAGATCCGGTGGGCGCCGGGGGTCCGGCTGGCCTCGGCCCCCTCGGAGGCGGAGCGGGTGGCCCGGGCCGACGAGACATGGGCGACGCTGCCGCGCTCGGCCGGCCGCCGCGACGTGGTGGCCCGCGACCTGACCAGGTTCCTGTACGGCGACCGGGTCAGGTGCGTGTCCTTCCTGTCGACCTCGGTGCGGAGCAAGGTCGCCACGAACCTGCTCTCCCAGCCGCTCAACGAGATCTCCCCCGAACGCGTCTTCGAGGCGATCGCCGCGCTGACCGGCCTGGACGCCGAGCTCGACCAGGAGCGGGAGGCCCGCCGCGACGAGCACGCCAAGCGGGTGCGGGCGACGCGGGCGGTGGAGTTGCTCCGGGAGTTCGAGGGCGAGTCCCGCACGCTCCTTTCGACCTTCGACCGGCGCGACCGGGCCCGGGTCCGGCTGGCCGACGCCATGCGCTGCTGGCGGGGGCGGCTGGCGCGCAGGCTCGTCGACGCCGCGCAGCGGGACGAGACGCTGACCGCGGAGCTGGAGCGAGCCGGGGCCTCGGCCGAGCGCGCCACGGAGGCCATCGCCGAGGTCAAGGCGGAGATCGCCACGCTCAAGGACGACACGCTGGAGCGCGGCCTGGCCGAGGCCCGCCGGGAGCTCGCCACGCTGCAGGCCCGCGCCGCCAAGCTCGACGCCGACCGGGCGGTGGCGGAGAACTCCGTCGACGAGCTGCGCGGCTGGATCCCCGGTCTGGAGGAGCAGCGCCGGCTGGCCGACGGGCGCGACGTGGCGACCGCGAGCGCCGAGCTGGCCGAGGCCAGGGCCCGCCTGAACGAGGCGCTGAAGGCGCTCGGCGTGGCCGACCGCGAGGTCGACGGGGCCCGGGCGGCGCTGGACGACGCGGAGGGCGGGCCGGCGGCGGCCCAGCTCGACGCGCTGGCCGAGGCGGGCGTCGGGGCGACCGGCCTGCTGGACGCGATCGACGTGGCCGAGCAGGCCCGCGACGACGAGGCCACGCCGGGACGGGGCGGGCGGGCGGCGACCGCCCTGGGGACGCGAGGGTGGCCGCACGAGCACGCGGTGATCGTCGACGCGGCCGACCTGGCGGCGGCCTCCCGGGCGCTGGCCGGGCTGCCCGGCTCGGTGCTGGTCAGCGCCGCGGGTGTCACCGTCGTGGGATCGTTCGAGGCGGCGGTCACCGGGCGGGAGGCCCGCATCAAGGCCGCGGAGCAGCGCCTGCACCGGGCCCGCGACGTGCAGGAGAGCGCCGCGGGGGCGGTGCGCGCCGCCGAGGACGCGGTGGCCGAGGCCGGCCGGCGCCTGGAGGGCGCCAAGGCCGCCGTCCAGCTCGCCGACATCGAGCGGCGGCTGGCCGAACGGCGGGGCGCGCTCGCCGAACTGACCGCGGCGCTGACCGAGATCGCCCCGCGGGTGGAGGAGGCCGAGCGCCGGGCGAGCACCCTCGACTTCCGGGCCCGTACCAGGAACATGGAGATCGAGCGCCTGGAGGGCCGCCGGGCCCGGCACGAGGCCGACCGCGACCAGGCGGCGGGCCAGGCGGCGAAGGTCTCCGCCGACCGCGACGCGCTCGGGCTGGACGCACTGGCCGGAGAATGGGGCGGGACGGTCGAGGGCGCCCGCGAGTGGCTGGCCGCTCTGGACGAGCAGGAGCGCCCGCTGACGGCCGAGGAGTGGTGGCGGGCCGCCGAACGCCGCCTCGACGAGGCGCTGCGCGACACCTTCCCGGGTGACGACGAGGAGATGCCCGAGGAGCTGCGTTTCCTGGTCCGGGAGCGGGCGGCGCCGGGCGCCGGGCGCACCGCCCGCGAGCAGGCGACCTTCCCCGGGGTGTGCTCGGCGCTCTCGTCCTACCTGCGCGGCCAGGAGGAGTACGAGCGGCATCAGCGCCGTCAGATCGAGACCCAGATCGCCACCCGGCAGCGGGATCTGACGGCCGCC
This sequence comes from Streptosporangium fragile, assembly GCF_039534445.1. Taxonomy (NCBI): domain Bacteria; kingdom Bacillati; phylum Actinomycetota; class Actinomycetes; order Streptosporangiales; family Streptosporangiaceae; genus Streptosporangium; species Streptosporangium fragile. The sequence continues at coordinate 141,582 of NZ_BAAAVI010000013.1, forward strand.
GCCAAGGGCGCCGAGGAGGCCGCCCAGTCCACCGCCGTGCACCGGGCCGCGCTGACCGCCGCCATCAAGGCGCGGCTGGCCCGGGTCGCCGAGGAGTTCGACCGGCTCGACACCTCCTACGGCGGTTACGGCGCGACGCTGGAGTTCCCGGTCCCGGCGGCGCCGGCCGACCCGGAGCAGCGCTGGGCGTGGCGGGTGACGCCGAAGTGGCGGCGGGGCGAGGGCCAGGGCTTCGTGCCGTACAACCGGCGGGCCAACACCGCGCTGATGGACGAGAAGGCGGTGAAGCTGGTCTGCGCGGCGGCGATCGCCTCCTCCGGCGGCGGGCACCTGTGCCTGGTCCTCGACGAGCTGGGCCGCAACCTCGGCAAGGAGCACCGCAGGGAGGCCGTGGCCCTGTTCAGGCGGATCGGCGAGACGTACGGGATCACGGTGATCGGCGCGCTCCAGGACGACATGGAGCCCTACGCGGTCGACGCCTGCGGCCAGTACATCAAGCTGCGCCGTTCTTCGGACGCCATGCCGTACAACGAGCCACCGGTGGTCATCGGGCACGACCGGCACGCCGACCGGGTCCGCGTCCTCGCCTCGGCGGTGAGCCGCTGAGCCGTGCCCGCGCGTGGCGGACCGCGCCGTCCGCCCCCCACGGGCCATTGATCGGTTTTTGGGCGATGACGGGTGTACCGTGCGGGATGAAGCCGGGACGAAGGAGAACAACCAGTGTCCTCACCGCACAAGACGGCCGCGCGCACCGCGTTCGAGGTGTGGAGCAGCGGCGATCTGGACCGTCTTGACGAGTTCGTCGCCGTCGACGTGGTGCACCATGACCCGTACGACCCGCACGGCGCCCAGGGGCTGGCAGGGATGAAGAGGTCCATCACCCGTCATCGCGGCACCTACCCCGACCTGGTCTTCGCCATCGAGGATCAGGTCGCCGAGGGCGACAGGGTGGCCACGCGCTGGACGGCCACCATGACCCACGACGGCCGGCAGGTCACCCTGACCGGAGTCACCCTCGACAGGTTCGCCAACGGCAAGATCGTCGAGGCTTGGCGCGTGATGGACATGCTCGGCTTCCGCCGGCAGGTCGCCGGTGTCGTGGGGGAGACCGGGTAACCGCCGGCTCGGGGGCAGACCGAGTCAGCCGGAACTTGGCACCCTCGCCACCGGCACCGGCCCGCAGCCCGAGGATGTCGCGTTCGCCGTCCACAGTGACCGCCAAAGCGACGTAGAGGTGAGGATGACGTCGGGGACCTGCGGCCGGGCGCACTCCTCGACCCGGGCCCCGGCGTACAGCGGCGTGGCCACGGTGACGCGGTCGCGGGCGCCGCAGCGGGCCGCGGCGCGTTCCAGGCGGCCCTGCTCGGCGCGGGTGAGGGTGTCGGGCTCGCCGGGCTTGGACACCCGGGCGCGCTTGACGTCGATGCGCAGGCCCGCCTGGGCGTACGTACAGGAGCGCGACGGCGGCCAGGACGAGGCGGGTGAAGCCGTAGCGGTGGGCGTGGGAGAAACCGCCGCCGCGCTTTCTTCCTCGGCCGGCTGGGCAGGCGAAGCCGCGACGAACGGCAAACCGCCCCTGCCGGTCCGTCCGGCGGGGGCGGTCGTGTGTGCGCCTACAGCTCGCAGTTGGTCTCGACTTCGCCGTCGCAGCGGTCGGTGTCGGCGCCGCCGTTGAGCGTGTCGTGGCCGACACTGCCGATCAGGCGGTCGTTGCCCCCGTTGCCGTTGAGCTTGTCGTCACCGAAACCGCCGAACAGGATGTCGGCGCCGGAGCCGCCGTTGACGGTGTCGATGCCGTTGTCGCCGGAGAGCGTGCTCGGCAGGTTCGTTTCGTTGCGGATCGAGTCGATGCCGTCCCCCGCGAACACATCGACGCGATCGATCCCACCGGCCGGGCACTTCGCCTCGCTCCCCGACTGCGTGCAGCCAGAACCGGCCGCGACCGAGCCGAGCGTATTGCTGATGGTCACCACGGTGCCCGCCAGGTTGAGCGTGATCTCGATCCCGTCGTCCACCGAGCTGCCGTTGACGAGGATCCTGCCGCTGTCGAGCTGCGCGGTGACGGTGGCCGCCGACGCCGGTCCGGCCAGCGCCACGGCGCCGGTGAACAGGACGGTGACGAATCCCAGGGCCATACCCACGCTTTTGCGCATGCGACCCGTGTTGGTGTTGAACATTCCGGTTCCCCTCAATGATGTGTCGGTTCGGGCCCCTGGAACACTGTGAGGGAGTCTCATCCGCGGCTCATCGCACAAAGACGCACTGGCCAGGCGTACTAGTTCGTTGACCAGCGGCCTTCCTGTCCTCTACACCGCGGAGGCCTCGCCGGCAGCGAGTTCGGCGCCGTCGCCAGCCCCCTGAGCCGCGGTGAAAAGGGTCTCGTGCGGCTTCTTGGACGCCCCGGGTTCCCGACACGTTTCTTGAACACCCTGCCGGGGATGAGCACAGCCCTCCGCCACCCGCTGTGATCTCGATGGTCTATCGATCGTTACCGGTCGGCCGACCTGTACGCCCTGGAACGCCTCGCCGAGCACACCCCCGTGTCGCAGCAGCGCGTCGTGGACGTGATCTGCGCCTACCTGCGCATGCCCTACACGCCGCCCGCGGAGAAGTGGTACATCCGGATTCTCCGCGCGCCCTTTCCTGAGCGGAAGATCCGGGCCGCCCTACGCGCCGCCCTGCGTGTCGTCCGCCCGGCTGCGCAGGGCGGACGCGACCCACCCGAGGAACGACAGTCCGCCTGGCGGAGGTTCTCCGGCTTCCTGTGGCGGGACCCGGAATTCTTCAACACGCCCATCCTGCAGACCAGGTGCGGGGGCGGCCGAAGTACGCCGGAAGGACACCGTGGGCCGGGGCGATGTACCGGATAAGAGACCGTGATCGCGTACATCGCCAATGTCGCGGTGCCGCTGACCAGCGACGGTGTGAAGACGACAGCTGCACGGCTCGGGCACGTCATCCGGTACATCTCCAGACCGGCACCAGCCGGACATGATGACGATGACCTGCGGGGATACGGCGGCGCGGCGTGTTTCTGCCGCATGGGCGCCGATCGCTATCGCTGCCCTCATCCAGTGGGATGCCGGCGGCTCGGGTACGGAGATCATCCTCAGGCCCGTAGTGCCGGCCGTCAAGCTCTTGATGTCGCGGCCTATCGATCCGCCGACGGGCAATTGTCAAGACCCGTGAGTGGGAGCCGCACCGACTCAGCGGTGATAGGCGTCTACGTCGACGTTGCCGCCACACACGATGGTGACTACGTGTCGGCAGGCGAAGCGGTCACGGTTTTCCAGGATCGCCGCGATGCCGAGCGGCCGAGCGGTCGCCGAGGCTGCCTGCCCGCGATCCGAACGCGGCTCAGGTGGCGCCGTCCGAGATCGTTTCGGGTTTCGTGTGGAGGATCTCGCGGGCCTGGTCCGCGGCGCGGGCGATGCTCTCGGAGACGAAGTCGACGAAGCGGGCGATGTTCTCCAGGCGGACGGCGGCCGGGGTGCCGGGGCCGAGGATGCCCACGCCTTGGCGGGCGATCTCGCCGAGGTGGGCGGTAGATCGGGCGCTGGCCATCGTGGACTGGTACATGACTTCGTCGTCGACGACGTAGCGTTCGCGGCGGCGTTCGTCGCGTTCGCGGCGGATGAGGCCCTGGCTTTCGAGGAACGTGACCGCTTTGGAGACGGATGCCGGGCTGACCTGGAGGCGCCCGGCGAGTTCGGCGGCGGTGAGGCTGCCGGTGTCGGTGGTGTAGAGGCTGGCCAGCGCCCGGGCCGTCATCTTGGGCAGGCCCGATTGCATGAAGACGGTGGTGAACGTCTCCTCGTACTCGCGTACGGCTTCGGCATCGCGCCCGTGGGCCTGCGGGGGCGTGTTGGGGTCCCGGGGCGCGGCCTTTCTGCGGCGGTGGGCGCGGCGTTCGGTGGCGCGGTGGGCGAGGTCGGCGCGGTAGGCGGTGGGGCCGCCGTTGCGCATCACCTCGCGCGTGACCGTCGAGGTCGGACGGTCGAGGCGTCTGGCGATCTCCGCGTAGGCGAGGCCGTCGGCCAGTCCCAGCGCAATCTGCTGGCGTTCCTGCTGGGTGAGTCTGCCGCCCGGCATCGCGGTCTCCTTCGTGGTCCGTGGTGTCTCCACCATAGCGTTCACTCTCAATCAATTGCAACAAACGAGATCGAGTTGTTGCGTTAGATTTAAGACCATTGCAATGAGTTTATAGCTTCTACCTGCATTGATAAAGGATTTACGCAACGCGTATGTTGCCAGATCCGTGAAAGCAACGTAGCGTTTCCACTGTCGGAAACAACAGGCCGACGGAGCGCACGACGCAGACGAAGGAGAGCACCATGCAGAAGTTCGACACCCCCGCCCCGGTCTCGGCGGTCCTGGACATCCCCGCGGGACACATCCGGTTCATCGCCGCCGACCGGACCGACACCACGGTCGAGGTCCTGCCTGCGGACGCCTCCAAGAGCCGCGATGTGAAGGCGGCGGAGCAGACCACGGTCGCCTACGGCGACGGCGTCCTGCGGATCCACACCCGCGAGCCCAAGAACCAGCTCTTCGGCCCCTCCGGGTCCATCGAGGTGACCATCCAGCTGCCCGCCGGCTCGCGGATCGAGGCGAAGGCGGCCAGTGCCGAGTTCCGGGGCGTCGGACGGCTCGGCGACGTCTCCTTCACCGGCGCGCAGGGCGCGGTCAAGCTCGACGAGGCCGCGAGCGCCCACCTGACCCTCCAGTCCGGTGACGTCTCGGTCGGCCGCCTGGGCGGTCCCGCCCAGATCAGCACCCAGAAGGGCGACCTCCGCATCACCGAGGCCGTGCGCGGCGCAGTCACGCTGCGCACCGAGCACGGCGACATCTCGGTCGGCGCCGCCCACGGAGCCTCCGCGTCCCTGGATGCCGGCACCACCCATGGCCGCATCCACAACGCGCTCAAGAACACCGACGGCGCCGCTGCCGGCCTGAACATCCACGCCACCACCGCCTACGGCGACATCACCGCCCGCAGCCTGTGAGAGGGGCACCCCTCAGGCGCAGCGATCCCGTCCGTTCAGTTGAATTTCGCAACAGTTCTGAAGGAGCACACCACCATGTCCGTCACTCGTTCCGACCAGGCCCGCCCGGAGCTGCAGAAGGCCATCGAGGAGATGATCGATTCCGGTTTCACCGGGGTGCAGCTGCGCGTGCACGATGAGCGGGGCGAGTGGGTCGGCAGCGCCGGGGCGGCCAAGCTCGGCGAGGCCGCCAAGCCGCCGACGAACGGGTACGTCCGGATCGGCAGCAACACCAAGACCTTCACCGCGACCCTGGTCCTGCAACTGGTGGCCGAGGGCGCGATCGGACTGGACGACCCGGCGGCCGACCACCTGCCCGAGTTCGGGCTGGATGAGCGGATCACGGTGCGGATGCTGCTGCAGCACACCAGCGGGGTGTTCAACTTCACCGGCGAGTACTACGACGACGGGACGTTCGCGCCGGGGATCCCCGCCACGACCGCAGGCCAGGAGTGGGCGGACAACCGGTTCACAACCTACCGGCCGGAGGAATTGGTACGGCTGGCGTTGTCCAAGCCGGCGCGGTTCGCGCCGGGGACGGACTGGAGCTATTCCAACACCAACTACGTGCTGGCCAGGCTGCTGATCGAGAAGGTCACCGGCCGCTCACTCGCCGAGGAGATGCGGCGGCTGATCCTGGGGCCGCTCGGGCTGTCGGACACCGTGGTGCCGGACACCAGCCCGGAGATCCCCGAGCCGCATGCCCACGCCTACTACCGGTACGAGGACACCGGCCAGGAAAAGACGGTCGACGTCACCCGCCAGAACCCCTCCTGGATCTCCACCGGCGGTGACATGATCTCCACCACCCAGGACCTCCACACGTTCATCTCCGCGCTGATGGGCGGCAAGCTTCTGCCGGCCGAGCTGCTGGCCGAGATGTGCACACCGCATCCCAAGGTCGGCTACGGCCTGGGGGTGTTCGTGCAGGATACGGAGGACGGAAACGGCGGCACTGTCATCACCCACAACGGCGGCATGGCGGGCCACGCGGCGCTGATGTACAGCACGCCCGACGGCGGTAAGACCCTGACCGCCGCGCTGAACTATGTCGACGACGCCGCACTGTCCCTGGCAGCGGCGTTCCAGCAGGCGACGCAGCGGCTCGTCAGGGAGGTGTTCGGCGGCGGGCGGGCCCGGTAGGCGCGTTGCCGGCAGGCCCGGGAACAGTAGGTGCGAGGGCGGCCGGTGGCGGCGCGGGCGACCGGGCGGTCACGCACGACAAACCGGGCGGTTTCATCACACACGACCGCTTGGTCAGGCGTTTCGTCGCGCCCGGAGCGTTGTGCCCCGGAAGGACCATGTATGTAAAACCAGTCCATCATCACGTGCATCACCACCCATCCGAGAACTCTGACCTGCGCCTCCAACCGCGATGGCGGCGCGCGACTCAGGCATGTTGTCCGGAACACGCGGCCTATCCGGGGACGGCTTCGACAGGACTACCGGGGGCGCACTTGGTGACGCGGGCGCGGGTGCGTCAGGTCCACGTCGCCGAATCCGGGTCGATGCCCCGATCGCGGGCGTTGGCGTCGATGATGTCCCGAAGCCAGCCGGTCAGACCTGGCTCGATCGCGTCGTAGGAGGCCGTGAAGCCAGGATCGGCGACGTACTTCCTTCCCAGGCAGACCTGCATCGAAAGGGGCGGGCGCGCGACACGCGAGCGGCACCTTCCGGGCCGGTCGCCACGTCACGGTCCCGGGCGGGGATGTCACTGCCGGATGGTGGACCCGCGGCGTTCCTTCCTGATCTGGAGCTTGGCGGGGATGCGGGTGCGCAGCTCGGCGACGTGGCTGACGATGCCGACCGCCCGGCCGCCGTCGCGCAGGCCGTCAAGGATGTCGAGGACGCCGTCCAGGGTGTCCTCGTCCAGGGTGCCGAAGCCCTCGTCGACGAAGAGCGTGCCGAGCTCCACTCCCCCGGCTTCGGCGGTCACCACGTCGGCCAGGCCGAGGGCGAGCGCCAGCGAGGTGATGAAGCTCTCCCCGCCCGACAGGGTCGCCGGGTCACGCCCCAGGCCCGTCCAGCTGTCCAGGACGTGCAGGCCGAGCCCGCCGCCTGATTTGCTGCGGTCTCCGGCCGAGCGGTTGCGGTTGTGCTCCAGGAGGTAGCGCCCGCCCGACATGTGGTCGAGCCGCTCGTTGGCCGAGTCGACCACCTGGCGGAGCCGCTCGCCGAGCACGTAGGACGAGAGCCGCATGTTCCACCGGTTGTCGGTGGAGTTCCCGCCGGTCAGGGCGGCGAGCCGGTCGGCGAGCCGGTGCCGGTCGGCGGCGGGCAGCCAGCGCTCCAGGCAGGTGTCCAGCTCGGCGCGGAGCGCGGTGAGCCGGGTCAGGCGGGCCTCGGCCTGGTTCCGCTCGGAGAGCAGGGCCGCGTGGGCCGCCTCCGCCGTGTCGCGGGTCGCCCGCAGCCCGGCGAGGTCCGGCTCGGGCTCCGCCGCGGCGGCGACCAGCTCGGGGTCGGCGAGCGCCGCGGCGACGGCGGCGCTCTCCCTGTCGAGCTCCAGCAGCCGCGCCGTTCTCTTCTCCCGTTCCGCGGGAGAGCGGACCGCCGCGCGGGCGTCGTCCAGATCGAGGAAGCCCGCCTCGACGACGGCCGCCAGCGCCCGGTCGCGGGCGGCGACGGCCTCGGTTCCGGTGATCCGTTCCTCCCGGGAGGCCTCGACCGCCTCCCGGAGCAGCCCGGCCTCGTCGGCGAGCCGGTCGAGCCTGGCGGCCAGCGTCGGGTCGTCGCCCCGGGCCTCGTCGATGCGCGCGGCCAGTCGCTCGGCGTCGGCGGTGAGGCTTTCCACGGCCGTGCGGCGGGCGGCCAGCCCGACGGCGAGCTCGCGTGAGCGCTCCTGCAGCCGGGCGAGCACGGCGGCGATCCCGGCCGCGTCGGCGGCCAGTGCCTCCTCGGCGCCCGCGGACTCCCGCAGCGAGGCGAGCGCCCGCTCCGCCCCGGCCAGTTCGTCCGCCGCGACCCGCACGTCCAGGTCGGTCCTGTCGCACGCCTCGCGGTGGGCGGCCTCGGCCTCCACGGCGCGGGTCGCCGCGGCGACCGCGGCGGACAGGAGCGCGGCCACCCCGGTGAGGCGGTCGCGGCGGGCCCGGACCGTGGGGTCGGCGCCGCGGGCCCCGTCAAGGCGGGCGGAGATCCGCTCGCGCTCGGCCCGCCAGCCCGCGTGGCGGGCGCGGCCCTCGGCCAGGAGGCGGGCGACCTCGGCGGCGCGTGCCCGTGCGGCGTCCAGCTCGGCCGCGATCCGGTCGACCTCCGCGGCCAGGGCCTCCTGGGCGCCCGCCCCGGCGGTCAGGGCCGCGAGCTCCCGCTCGGCCTCGGCGAGGATCTCCGCCGCCCGCTCCACGGTCACGTCCCCGGCGACGGCGACGGCCTCCTCCAACCGGGAGGCCAGCGCCGTGACGGCGGTGCCGGCGGCCTGGCGCCGCTCCATCGCCGCCTCGTAGGCGCTCTGGGCGGCGCGCTCGTCGTCGGCGGTGGGCGCCCGGACGGCCGGGGCCGCGGGGGCGGGGTGGTCGGGCGAGCCGCAGACCACGCAGGGATCGCCGGGGTCGGCCTTGGCGGCCTGCTCGGCGGCCATGGCGTCGATCCTGGCCCGGCGGATGTCCTGGTGCCGGTCGCGGAGCGCCTGGGCGTGGTCGACGGCCTCCGCCTGGGCCGTGCGTGCGCTCTCCAGCTCGGCGCGGAGGGCGTCACGGCGCCGGGCCGCGCCGAGCACCGCGGCCGCGGCCTCGGTGCCCGCCCGCGCCGCCGGGATCCCGGCCGCGGCCGCCCTGGCCTCACCCAGCCGGGCCTCGGCCACCGCCGACACGGCGGGCAGCCCGTCCTGGACGTCGCGCAGCCGCGCTTCCTGCCGGGCCGCCTCCTCAAGCTCGGCGTCGAGCGCGGCGATCAGCCCGTCCAGCTCGGCCAGCCGGGTCTCGTCGGCGCGCAGCCCCTCCAGCCCGGCCAGCTCCTCGCGCCGCTCCCGCTCCCACCGGCCCAGCGCCTCGCGGACCTCGCCCAGCACCCGGCGAAGCTCGCCCGCCGCGCCGGGCGGCGCCGTCTCGGCCCGGTCGTCACCGGACGGGACCGTCTCGCCCCCGTCGCGGCCGGACGCTCCGGTTCCACCGGACGGCATCGCCCCGGCCCCCGCGCCGCCGGGCGGGAGAGACGCCTCATGACCGGGCCGGAGAGCGCCCCCGCCGTGGGACCGCAGGGTGCCGTCACCGCCGGCCGGCAGGGCCTCGCGGTCCCCGGCGGGGAGGGCGGTGAGGGCGGCGGCCCGCTCGGCGCGGGCGGCGGTGAGCATCGCGGCGAGGCGGTCACGGTGCTCGGCCGCCCGCAGGCGGGTGACCGCCGCCTCCACCGCCGACTCGGCGGCCGGGATCCGGGCGGCCTCCAGGCGGGCGACGGTCAGACGCTCTTCCACGCCGTGCCGGAGGCCGGGGATGACCTCCAGCCGGGCGTCGGCCGCGGCCTGCGCGGCGGCCAGCTCGGTGATCTCCCGGCGGGCCCGCTCGCGCTCCCGGACGATCTCCGCCAGGCGCCCCTCCTCGACGCGCAGCTCGCCCAGGCGGGTGATCTCGCCCTGCCGGTCACGCTCCAGGGCCGCCAGGTGCTCCAGCATGACCTCCCGGCGGTCGCCGTCGGCCTCGTGTCCGGCCCGGACGCTCTCCCGGCGGTCGCCGTCGCCCTCGTACCCGTCTCGGACGCCGTCGCCACCGCCCCTGCCGGTCTCCCGGCCGCTCCCCGGGGCGGCGCCGAGCAGCGGCAGGGCCCGGGCGCCGGCGTCGGCGGCCAGCCGCCGGGCCTTCGCCGCGGCCTCGGCCCGCTGCTCGGCCTCCTGGACCAGCGGCAGCACCCGGTCGGCGGCGGCCGCCTCCGCCAGGAGGGTCTCCAGGTCGGCGCGCTCCTCGGCGGTCTCCTCCAGCGCCCGGCCGCGCGCCAGCGCCTCGGGGTGGCGGGGGGGCGGGGCGGGGCGGG
>NZ_BAAAVI010000014.1:0-67140 GCF_039534445.1 Streptosporangium fragile
GGGACCTGGTCGGGCAGTGCCTGGCCAAGGATCCCGCGCGGCGGCCCAGCGCGGGCGAGGCGCTGATGCGGCTGCTCGGGCACGCCGGCGGCACCACCGGCGGGGCGATGCCCGCCGCGCCCCAGCGGATCCTCGCCGAGGGCTCGGCCGCCGCGGCGCAGTATGCCGGGCCCGGCCCGGGCGGTTACCCGCCCGCGGGGATGGAGGACCGTACCTGGTACGGCAGCGGGTCCACCGGCGGGCAACCGTACGCGGCCGAGCCGCACGGGTTCGCCCAGCAGACCGGTGCCGGGACCAGGCGACTGGAGCCGCAGGGGTTCCCCCAGCAGACCGGGCCGGGCGGTTACCCGATGGCGCCGGGGCCGCAGGGGTACGCCCAGCAGACCGGCGGCGGGACCAGACGACTGGAGCCCCCGGGGTTCCCCCAGCGGACCGGGCCCGGGGGGCCGGAAGGGTACGCCTCGCAGTCCGACCCCCGTGGCTACCCGCCCCAGGCCGGCTACCCCGGTGGTCACCCCCAACAGAGCCCGCCGCCCCAGCAGGCGTACCACCAGGCCCCGCAGGCACACCACCAGACCGGTCCCGCGTACCAGACCCACGGCAGCGCCCCGACCTTCCCCTCCCGCGCGGCGGCGCCGTACCAGGGGGCGGGCGCTCCGGCGTACCCGCCGCAGGGCGCCGCGCCGGCCAAGAGCCGGCGCGGGCTGTGGGCGGCCGTCGGCGGCTTCGCCGCCGTGGTCCTCGTGGCCGGGGGCATCGTCGCGGTGGTGAACAGCGGCTCGTCCGACACGCCGGCGGACCCCCAGGCCGGCAGAACCGGGCAGGCGGCCGCCCGGCCCACCCCCACCCCCACCCCCACCCCCAGCCCAGCCGCGATACCCGCCACGGACTATAAGATCAAACTCCCGGACAGCTCCGTCACGCTCCACGAGAGCTACGAGGACCCGATCAAGCTGATCTCCTACGCCCTGTGGAAAGAGGATGAGTACAGCCTCTACGTCCGCGAGACCAACACCCGCCGGTTCGTCAAGAACAACACGTACAACGGCTACGTGCTGAACTCCGCGGGCACCCACGCCCTCGCCACGCATCGTTACTACGACTCGAACAACGAGGAGTTCATCTCGATCGTCGACCAAAGGACCGGGGGGGAAAGCGCCGTGAAGATCACCAAGTCGCCGTTCTACTCGACCTACCCGCAGTGGTCGCCGGACGGCACCAAGGGCCTGGTCAACCTGTACGAGACGTACGAGGACAGCGACATCGCCCCGCAGCTCTCCGGTTACGCGATCATCGACATCGCCACGAAGAAGGCCACGGTCGTCAAGGTGAAGGACATCGGGACATGGCCCTTCTTCTGGCGAGCCGACAGCCGGGCGGTCGGCGTCTGGACGAGCGACGCCGACACCACGAAATACCTCCGCTTCTACGACCTGCAGGGCACCGTACTGCAGACCCTGCGGGACGTGGGCGACCCGGTCTGGATCGATGGGGAGAGCGTCAGCCCGTCCGGCGCACTCATGATCACATACTGCACGGAGACCAGCGAGATCTGCCTCTGGCCCACCACCGCCACCACCGGCGGAAAGCCGAAGGTCCGGATCCCCTTCGGAACCCAGCGGATCATCGGCTGGTACGACGACAAGCACATCGTTGCCTGGCAGGAGGGGAACTCCGGCCAGGAAGCCGTGGTGATCGACTTCGAGGGCAGGGTGAAGCGGGTGCTCGCCACCGACACGGGGAGCGGGGAGAACGCGCGGCCGCCCATGATCTTCACCAGGGCCGGCTGAGCGGACGCGCGCCGCGCCCCGGTTCGAGGCGGTCACCGGATGGAAGAGGTCCCGGTCGCCGACGTGCCGGAAGACGTGCCGGAAGACGTGCCGGAAACGGCGGACGCCCGGCCGGAGTGGCCGGGCGTCCGGGGTCTGCCTTCGGTGGGCGGACGGGATGTCAGGGCTGCTGCGGGGCCACGACGACCTCGACCCGCTGGAACTCCTTCAGATCGGAGTATCCGGCGGTGGCCATCGTGCGCCTGAGCGCGCCCATCAGGTTCATCGAGCCGTCGGCCACCGAGGACGGGCCGTGCAGGATCTGCTCAAGCGTGCCGATCGTGCCGAAGTGGACCCGCTTGCCACGGGGCAGCTCGGGGTGCTGGGCCTCCGAGCCCCAGTGGAAGCCGCGCCCGGGGGCCTCGACGGCGCGGGCCAGCGGGGAGCCGACCATGACCGCGTCGGCACCGCAGGCGATGGCCTTGGCGATGTCGCCGGAGGTGCCCATGCCGCCGTCGGCGATGACGTGGACGTAACGCCCGCCGGACTCGTCCATGTAGTCACGCCGGGCGGCGGCCACGTCGGAGATCGCGGTGGCCATCGGCACCGCCACGCCCAGCACCGTCCGGGTGGTGTGCGAGGCGCCGCCGCCGAAGCCGACGAGCACGCCGGCCGCGCCGGTCCGCATCAGGTGGAGCGCCGCGGTGTAGGTGGCGCAGCCGCCGACGATCACCGGGACGTCGAGCTCGTAGATGAACTGCTTGAGGTTGAGCGGCTCGGCCCGGCCGGAGACGTGCTCGGCGGAGACGGTGGTGCCGCGGATGACGAAGATGTCGACGCCGGCGTCGATGACGGCCTTGTGGTGCTGGACCGTGCGCTGCGGCGACAGGCGGACGGCCGTGGTGACCCCGGCGGCCCGGATCTCCTCGATGCGGCGGCCGATCAGCTCGTCCTTGATCGGAGCGTCGTAGATCTCCTGGAGCCGCTTCGTGGCGGCCTCGCCCGTGAGCTCGGCCACCTCCGCCAGCAGCGGTGTCGGGTCCTCGTAGCGGGTCCACAGGCCTTCGAGGTCGAGCACGGCGAGACCGCCGAGCCGGCCCACCTCGATCGCGGTCTTCGGCGAGACCACGCTGTCCATGGGGCTCACCACGACGGGCAGTTCGAAACGGTAGGCGTCGATCTGCCAGGCGATCGAGACCTCCTCCGGATCGCGGGTGCGACGGGAGGGGACGATGCCGATCTCGTCGAGCGCGTAGGCACGACGGCCGTTCTTGCCGCGGCCGATCTCCACCTGAGTCATATGTCTGTCTTTCCCATTTCATGCGTGTACGGCTCGCACCGGGGGCGGAGCCGTACGGTGCCGGCTAGCGACGGTGGTAGTTGGGAGCCTCGACCGTCATCTGGATGTCGTGCGGGTGGCTCTCCTTCAGGCCCGCCGCGGTGATGGGCATCAGCTCACACCGGACGTGCATGTCCTCGATCGTGCGGCACCCGGAGTACCACATGCCCTGGCGCAGACCGCCGACGAGCTGGTGGGCCACCGCGGCCACCGGACCGCGGTACGGCACCTGGCCTTCGATGCCCTCGGGGATGAACTTGTCCTCGCCGCCGACGTCGGCCTGGGCGTAGCGGTCCTTGCTGAAGGAGGCGCCACCGCGCTCGCGGTTGCGGACCGCGCCCAGCGAGCCCATCCCCCGGTAGGACTTGAACTGCTTGCCGTTGATGAAGATCAGGTCACCGGGCGACTCCTCGCACCCGGCGAGGAGCGAGCCGAGCATGACGGCGTTGGCGCCGGCCGCGATGGCCTTGACGATGTCGCCCGAGTACTGCAGGCCGCCGTCACCGATCAGGGGGACCCCGGCCGGGCCCGCGGCGAGGGAGGCCTCGTGGATGGCCGTCACCTGCGGGGCGCCCACGCCGGCGACCACGCGGGTGGTGCAGATGGAGCCCGGCCCGACACCGACCTTGACCGCGTCGGCCCCGGCGTCGATGAGCATCTGGGCGCCCGCGCGGGTGGCGATGTTGCCGCCGATCACGTCGACCTGGCTGTTGGCCTTGACCTTGGCGATCATGTCGGCGAGGCCCTTGGAGTGGCCGTGCGCGACGTCGACGACGATCACGTCGACCCCGGCCTCGATCAGGGCCGCCGCCCGCTTCTCCGCGTCGCCGCCGACGCCGATGGCCGCCCCCACGACGAGCCGGCCATCGGCGTCCTTGGTGGCGAGCGGGTACTGCTCGCTCTTGGTGAAGTCCTTGACGGTGATGAGCCCGCGCAGCCGCCCCCCGGCGTCGACCAGCGGAAGCTTCTCGATCTTGTTCTTCCTCAGCAGGTCGAACGCCTCGTCCCTGGAGACCCCGACCGGCGCGGTGACCAGCGGCATCGACGTCATGACGTCGCGCACCCGGCGGCTCTGGTCGGTCTCGAAGCGCATGTCGCGGTTGGTGACGATGCCGACGAGCACGCCACTCGCGTCGGTGACGGGGACGCCGGAGATGCGGTAGGTGGCGCACAGGCGCTCGACGTCGGCCAGGGTGTCGTCCGGCGAGCAGGTGACCGGGTTGGTGACCATGCCGGCCTCGGAGCGCTTGACGAGGTCGACCTGCTGCGCCTGGTCCTCGATCGAGAGGTTGCGGTGCAGGATGCCGATGCCGCCCTGGCGGGCCATCGCCACCGCCATGCGGGCCTCGGTCACCGTGTCCATGGCGGCGGAGATCAGCGGGATGCGCAGCGAGATGTTGCGCGACAGCTTCGTGGCGGTATCGGCCTCACCCGGCTGCAGGTCCGAGTACGCGGGAACCAGGAGCACGTCGTCGAACGTGAGCCCGGGCTCGGTGAATCTGGCCATCTGCAACCCTCCTGCTGCGGCGCTCTCGTGGTGGGGAAAGGCGCCGACCCCCGGGTCACAGTTTAGAGTCTGACTCCCAAGCTGGGGGACGCGGGGGAAAAGCGGGGGACCGAGCGGTCGGTGACCCGCCCGGTCCCCCGGATCACCGGAACCGTCACGAGGCGCCCCGCATGCCACCGGACCCCCCTCCGTATCCGGATGGCGACGTCACTCGTAACCGGTGCCGACGCTCCGTCAAGCGTGCGTCACGATGCGTTCGCCCGCAATGTACAAACGTGCAACTGCACGAAGTTGCACACGGCGGGAGACGAGTAGGAGCAACGCCCGGACAGGGATGATTCGCCGAGTTATCCTCGCCAGATCCGTGTCGTTTCAGGAGTTCCTCACTGATGCGTACTGGCACACACCCGCTCCCCGACCCGCTGGAGACCCTGGGCCTCACCCCGGCCCAGACGGCGCTGTACAACGCGGTGCTGCGCCTGCACAGGGCCACCTGCGCCGAGCTCGCCGAGGCCACCGACCGCTCGCCGGAGCCGCTCGGCCACGAACTGGCCACCCTGGTGAGGCTGGGTGTGGTCGACGAGCAGGGCGGTGAGTACCTGGCCCGCCATCCCGCCGCGGCCCTCGGCCGCCTGATCGCCGAGAGACTCGACCTGCTGGCCGCGGAGAGCCGCAGGATCGACACCGTCCTCGGGTCGATCCGCGGCCTCATCCACCAGTACGACGCCGGACGCGACTACCAGACCGGCCACTTCTCGGTGGACCTGGTCAGCGGGGCCGACGAGCTGTACGAGAGCGTGATCGGCATGGCGGTCCAGACGCCGCCGCTCGAACTGCTCTCGGCCATGCCCGACCAGCGGACGATGAGCGACTTCGCCCACCGGTACGCCGACCAGTGGATCGGCGCCCAGCGGACCGGCCTGCTCTCCTGCCGGGTCGTCATGGCGGTCCACACGCTGGAGATCCCCGGCCTGCGCGACAAACTCGACCAGTTCACCAGGGCGGGGGCGCAGGTGCGCACCCTCGACGCGGTGCCGAGCTGGTTCCTGGTCGCGGGCGGCGACACCGCGGGCATGCCCGCCCAGTGGGGCGGCACGCTGCCGGAGAACGCCTACAACTTCCACCTGGTCCGGGCCACCATCGTGGTGGCCGCGCTCCGCTCGCTCTTCGAGGAGCTGTGGGCCCGCGCGGCCCCGCTGCCGTGGACGCACCGCGACGACGGCGTGGTGCGGGTGCTGCGACTGGCCGGCCAGGGAGTCCCCGACGAGATGATCGCCCGGCAGCTCGGGATCTCGGTCCGGACGGTGCGGGCCAGGTTCGCCGACGCCATGGCCGAGCTGGGCGCGCAGACCCGGTTCCAGGCGGGTGTGGAGGCCGCCCGTCGCGGCTGGCTCTCGTAAGGGCGCCCGGTGCGTCCCGTGCGGCACTCCGTGATCGGCGGGCATCTCACGGCCCAGGAGGAGCGAGAAGTGCGCATCGGGCCCGTACCGCCCACGGCTTCACAGTCGTCCAGTTCGCGGCCTGTCTGCCACATCCAGGCCATAAGGTGGGATCGTGCTCGACGATGTCCCTCGTGATCCTTTCGCGGATGACCCCGACGACCCGGCGGCTGCGCTGGGAGACTCCGGCGACCTGGAGCCGCTGACCTCGGATGAGCGCGACGAGGCCATGACGGACCTCGCCGACGTGGAGGTCTTCCGCTCCCTGCTGGAGCCCCAGGGAGTGCTCGGCCTGGTCCTCGACTGCCCCGAGTGCGGCGAGCAGCACTACTTCGACTGGGAGCTCCTGCGCGGCAACCTGCGCCAGATGATCGAGAAAGGCCGGCCGCAGGTGCACGAGCCGGCCTACCAGCCCGACCCTTCCCAGTACGTGAGCTGGGAGTACGCCCGGGGCTACGTGGACGGTGTGATCGACACCGAGGAACACCGCTGATCCACATCGTCGACCAGCGCTGACAGCAGGCGGACCGCGGGGTCGGAGGCGGCGGAGACGGCCACGGGCGCCCTGCGGGAGAGCGCCTCCAGGACGGCGTCGGTCTCGGCCACGGCCGGATCCTCCTCCGGCCCGTACCGGCGAACCGGACGTCGCGGATGAACCGTTGTCATGATCGTTCTCGCTCCGGGTCGTCGCGAGCTCCGCCCCGCGGTTCGGGCCTGCGCCCGCGGCATCTGCCCGCCTGCTCCGCGGTCAAGCTATCGACTCCAGCTCCGCCATCGCTCGCAGCCGGGCCAGCGCCCGGTGCTGGGCCACACGAACCGCACCTGGTGACATGCCCAGTACATTACCGGTCTCCTCGGCGGAAAGGCCCGACACCACTCTGAGCATGAGCAGCTCTCGCTGGTTGTCCGGCAGCCTGGAGAGCAGCCTGCGGGCGTGCTCGGCCTCGATGTAGCGGACCACGGTCTCCTCGGGGCCCGGTCCTTCGTCGGGCCCGTCGGGGAGGTCCTGGGTGGGCACGGCGGAGCGCACGGAGCTGCGCAGCGCGTCGGCCACCTTGTGAGAGGCGATGCCGAAGACGAAGGACGCGAAGGGGCGCCCCATGTCACGATAGCGGGGCAGAGCGGCCAGCACCGCGATGCACACCTCCTGGGCCACGTCGTCCGCGATGTGATACTGACCGGACACCCGGCCCAGACGACCACGGCAATAACGGACGACCATCGGCCGCAGTTGCGCGATCAGAGATTCGATCGCGCTGCGATCCCCCTGAACGGCGAGGCTCGTCAGATCCTTGAGATCATCCCTATGGGGGACCCCTTCAGATCTCGTCGCAAGCCTCACCCCATTTTTGGCGTCGGCGACGCATCCCTCGGTCACGTTAGGCATGATGCCCGCCTTGATAGTGCCTGTCGTCATAGCAAACGGCTACGGATTGGTCACATTGAGGCGGAGATAACGGGGGGTAATCAGGTGACGACCGTAACGGCTGCGGTATGTGCGAATATTTCATTCGATTGCTAAATACGTCGGCTATTCGTTAGAACGACGTTTGGCCTTCCGCGCGCCGCGCGATGACGCTTTGGTACCGCTTTCGGTTTACCGCAAAACGCGGACGGCTCGCGTCCGCGGTCTCGAAACGCGAACGGCTCGCGCCTCCCGGGGAGACGCGAGCCGTGCGGGACCGCTGGGGATCAGTGGCCGTGGCCGTGACCGTGGCCGTGGCCACCGGCGGCGGCCGGGGCCTCCTCCTCGGGCTTGTCCACCACGAGGGCCTCGGTCGTCAGCAGCATGCCGGCGATGGAGGCCGCGTTCTGGACGGCCGAGCGGGTGACCTTGACCGGGTCGATGACGCCCTGGGCGACCAGGTCGCCGTACTCGCCGGTCGCGGCGTTGAGGCCGTGGCCGACGGACAGCTCCGAGACCTTGGCCGTCACGACGTAGCCCTCCAGACCGGCGTTCTCGGCGATCCAGCGGGCGGGCTCGACGAGCGCCCTGCGGACCACGGAGACACCGGTCGCCTCGTCGCCGGACAGGCCCAGGTCGTCGAGGACCTTGGAGACGTGGACGAGCGCGGAGCCACCACCGGAGACGATGCCCTCCTCGATCGCCGCGCGGGTCGCCGAGATCGCGTCCTCAAGGCGGTGCTTCTTCTCCTTGAGCTCGACCTCGGTGGCCGCGCCGACCTTCAGCACGCAGACGCCGCCGGAGAGCTTGGCCAGGCGCTCCTGCAGCTTCTCGCGGTCCCAGTCGGAGTCGGACTGCTCGATCGCGAGCTTGATCTCCTTGACCCGGTCGGCGATCGCCTGGGCGTCGCCGGCACCGTCCACGATGGTGGTGGCGTCCTTGGTGATGGCGACGCGGCGGGCGGTGCCCAGCACCTCCAGGCCGACGTGCTCCAGCTTGAGGCCGACCTCCTCGCTGACGACCTGGCCGCCGGTGAGGATGGCGATGTCCTGCAGCATGGCCTTGCGGCGGTCACCGAAGCCCGGCGCCTTGACGGCGACGGAGGTGAAGGTGCCGCGGATCTTGTTGGTGACCAGGACCGCGAGCGCCTCGCCCTCGACGTCCTCGGCGATGACCAGCAGCGGCTTCTTGGTCTGCGCGACCTTCTCCAGCAGCGGCAGGAAGTCGGCCACGGAGGAGATCTTGTTCTGGTTGATCAGGATGTAGGGGTCCTCCAGGACCGCCTCCATGCGCTCCTGGTCGGTCACCATGTAGGGCGACAGGTAACCCTTGTCGAACTGGAGGCCCTCGGTGAACTCCAGCTCCAGGCCCATGCTGTTGGACTCCTCGACGGTGATGACACCGTCCTTGCCCACCTTGTCGAACGCCTCGGCGATCAGCTCACCGATCTTGGCGTCCTGGGCCGAGATCGTCGCGACGTTCGCGATCTCCTTCTTGTCCTCGACCGGGCGGGCCGACTCGATCAGCTTGTCGCTGACGGCCTTGGCCGCGAGGTCGATCCCGCGCTTGAGCGAGAGCGGCTGGGCGCCGGCGGCGACGTTGCGCAGGCCCTCGCGGACCATCGCCTGGGCCAGGACGGTCGCCGTGGTGGTGCCGTCACCGGCGATGTCGTTGGTCTTGGTCGCGACTTCCTTGGCCAGCTGCGCGCCGAGGTTCTCGTACCGGCCCTCCAGCTCGACCTCGCGGGCGATGGTGACACCGTCGTTGGTGATGGTCGGCGCGCCGAACTTCTTGTCGATGACGACGTTGCGGCCCCGCGGGCCGAGCGTCACCTTGACGGCGTCGGCGAGGGCGTTAACGCCGCGCTCGAGGGCTCGGCGCGCGTCCTCCTCGAACGACAGGATCTTCGCCATGACAATCCTCTCTGTAAGTACGTCAGCGCATCAAAGCCCCGGGCGCTCGCGCGACCCGGGGCTCGATACGTCATCTTCGGTGAAGCGAGAACTACTTCTCGATGATGGCGAGCACGTCACGGGCGGAGAGCACGAGGTACTCCTCGCCGCCGTACTTCACCTCGGTGCCGCCGTACTTGCTGTAGAGGACGACGTCGCCCTCCTTGACGTCGAGCGGGATGCGCTTCTCGCCGTCCTCGTCCCAGTTGCCCGGACCCACCGCGAGGACCTTGCCCTCCTGCGGCTTCTCCTTGGCGGTGTCCGGGATGACCAGGCCGGAAGCCGTGGTCTGCTCGGCCTCAAGCGGCTGGACCACGATGCGGTCGCCGAGCGGCTTAACGGGAACCTTGGTGGCGGTCGTCACGTCGGACCTCCCCTTCAGATTTGAATGATCTAGAAGAGGCGACCAGCGGTCTGCCGTCGCGGGTGTCAGACCTGACCTCGTCGCATGGATTGGCACTCTCACTGGGAGAGTGCCAATACGGAACAGTATGCAAGGTGGCCTTGACAGTCAACACGAGCCACCCCTTCTGCGCTTCAGGCGAACGTCAAGCCCCACTCGAACCATCCGCACCGTCCGGTGGCGTACCGGGGACAGGCATCGCAGGATGGGGGAACATGCACATGGAGGGGACAACCGAGCAGCGACGGGAATGTGACCGAATGGCTACTCACGGTGAGCGCGACGACACTACGGTGAGCGATGTGACCAGCACGCTCAGCGAGAAGGCGAGCGCTCCGGGAGAGGCCCGCGACCCGCTCGCGAACTGGCCCCTCCCTCCCCCGGGAGGGTGGACGGCCGACGACCTCGACCGGCTTCCCACCGACGGCCCCAACGACGAGCTGGACCTGTTCAAGCACGCCGAACTCGTCGACGGAGCCCTCATCCTCATGTCCCCCCAGAGACGTTTCCACGAGTACGTCCTGTACGGCCTGCGAACCGCCCTCAACGAGCAGGCGCCCGACGACCTCAAGGCGGTGATGCAGATGGACGTCACCCTCGGCCCGAGGCAGCGCCCGTGCCCGGACGTCGTGGTGGTCGGCCGGGAAGCGGCGAAGGACCGGTCCCGTACCTCCTACGCGCCCGACGAGGTCCACCTGGTGATCGAGGTGGTCTCCCCCGAGTCGGAGTTCCGCGACCGCCAGGTGAAGCCGAGGCGCTACGCCGAGGCCGGCATCCGGCACTTCTGGCTGGTGGAGAACAACGCGGACGAGCCGGTCGTCCACGTGTACCAGCTCGATCCCGTCACCCGCTCCTACGTTCCGACCGGCATCCACCGCGACCGCCTCAAGGTCGCCGATCCGTTCCCTGTCGACATCGACCTCACCGAGCTGCCCGACTGAGGCGGTAGCGTCGGGGGGTGTGAACCTCGACGCGTTCAAGGAGCTGCTGACCCCGCTCGGCCAGGAGGCCCTGGACGCCGCGGCGCAGGTCGCCGGGGACGACCCGGTCGTGGCGGTGACGCGGTTGAGGCGTCGCTACGACGCCGGGCTGGTTTCGGCGGCGCTCACCCAGGCCGGGCTCAGACGGCGCGCGAGGGAGAAGTTCGGCGCGGACGCCGACCTGATGTACTTCACCCCGGCGGGCCTGGAACAGGCCACCCGCCGCGAGGTCGCCGACCACCGGGCGCGGCGTGTCCCCGCCGGCTCGCGGGTGGCCGACGTCTGCTGCGGCATCGGCGGGGACCTGCTGGCTCTGGCCAGGGCCGGATGCACCGTCGAGGCCGTCGACGCCGACCCGCTCACCGCGGCGGTCGCCCGGGCCAACGCCGAGGCCCTGGGGCTGGGCGACCGGGTCTCGGTCCGCGCGGCCGACGCCTCGTCGCTCGATCCGGCCGCCTTCGACGTGCTGTTCGCCGACCCGGCGCGCCGCACGGCGCGGGGCAGGACGTTCGACCCGATGGCCTACTCGCCGCCCTGGCCCGCCGTGCTGGAGATGGTGGCCGGGGCGGAGGCGGCCTGCCTGAAGGTCGCCCCCGGGATCCCCTACGAGTTCGTCCCCGCCGGGGCGGAGGCGGAGTGGGTCTCGCACCGGGGCGACGTCAAGGAGGCCGTGATCTGGTGCGGTTCGCTGGCGGGCGGGGTGGAGCGCAGGGCCACGATCCTGCCGTCCGGCGCCACGATGACGCCCGACCCGGATCTCGGCGGGGCGGAGACCGGCCCGGTCGGCCGGTTCGTCTACGAGCCGGACGGCGCGGCGATCCGCGCCCACCTGGTCGCGGAGGTCGCCGCCGCGGTCGGCGGGCGCCTGCTCGACCCGCGCATCGCCTACATCACCGGCGACACCGCGACGCCGACCCAGTGGGCGTCGCGGTACGAGGTGCACGAGACGCTCCCGTTCTCGCTGAAGCGGCTGCGGGCGGCGCTCCGCGAGCGCGGGGTCGGCAATGTGACGATCAAGAAGCGGGGCTCGGCGGTCGACGTCGAGCGGCTCAGAAAGGACCTGCGGCTGTCCGGCGGTGAATCCGCGGTGGTCATTCTGACCCGGATCGTTGACAGGCCGTTCGCTCTGATCTGCAGCCCATGCTGACCAGCCAAAATAGACAATTCTCGCAATTCATCTGCAATTCCGATCTTTTGCATTCGGCCTCGGAGAACCTTGATCGAAGGGCTAAGGTTGCCGGGCGGGAGTTCTCTCCCACCTGCGGTTTTCCGCTTTCATCAGCAAACCGGACCAATCCCACCGCGCGGCCGACCGTCGGCGAGTGAAGGAGTTTTCGGTGGATCACTCCGACCACACCCTGCTCCAGCCGGGCAGCCAGACGGCGATCTCCGACCGGATGCGCGAGCTCCTCGCCCGCGCCGCCCAGGACCACGTCTACGAGCAGCGCACCCAGGGCGCGGTGCTCGACGAGATCCGCCGGCGGCTGGAGGGCATGGAGTGGCTGCTGCGCGAGGTCAGGGAGCGTGAGATCGGCGGGCTGAACGGCACGCTGGAGTCCGTCACCGGGCGCCTCGACGACATCACCGCCCGCCCGCCCGCCTGGGCCGAGGGGCTCGCCCAGCACGTCGAGGCGGTCCGCGACCACGTCGACGCCGTCGGCGAGCGGGTCGGCTCGCTGGGCCGGCGGATCGACGCCGTCCGCGACCGGGTCACCCCGGTCGGCGAGCTGCCGAGCGTGTGGGCCGACATCGGCACCGTCGGCGAGAGCGTGGAGGAAGTGCTCTCCCGCCTCCAGGCGATCGCCGACGGCGCCCAGGGAGCCGACGCGCAGATGAAGGAGCTGGCCGAGCAGCTCGGCAAGGTCCGCTCCGGCATGGAGGCCGCGGCGCACCGGTTCAGCCGCCTGGACAGGTCGCTGGCGGACCTGTCCCAGCGCACCGGGCGCGTCGAGTCCGGCATGGCCGAGCTGGCGGCGGGCGTGCGGGAGGCCGTCGCCTCCGCGACCGACCGCCTGCTCACCGCGGTCGAGCAGGTGAGCCGAACGGCCGGCGAGATCGGCGGCCGGGTCGAGCGGCTCACCGCCGGCATCGAGGAGGTCGGCGGCCGGATCGAGCAGATCGACGGCCGGGTCGAGGAGCTGGGCCGCGCGGTCGGCGAGGTCGGCGGGAGCGTCAAGGACGTCGGGGGCCGGGTCGACGAGGCGAGCACCGAGCTCGGCCGGGTGCGCGCCGAGGTCGCCCTGATCGTCCCACGGATCGACGAGCGTGCCGGTGCCGTCGAGGCCCGCATCGACCGGCTGGACGGCCACCGGGTCGCGGCCGAGAGCCGCTTCGACATGTTCGACGAGCGCCTGGACGACATCGAGGGCCGCCTCACCGGCCGGATCGACGTTGTCGACTCCCGGCTGTGCACGCTGGACGGGCACGCCGAGAAGTCCGCGGAGCGCCTGGAGAGCGTGGACGAGCGCCTCAGCGCGCTACCCGCCGTCCTGGGCGTCGACGTGCTGGTCGGCGCCCAGGGCGAGGAGCAGCGCGGGCGCTTCGACGCGCTCGACGAGCGCCTTGACCGGGCCGAGGCGGCGGTGGCCCCGCTGGCCGGGATGCTCCGCGCCCAGCCCGACCGCGCCCAGCTCTCCCAGGCACTGAGCGAGAGCATGGAGCCCGCCAGGGCCGACCTCAACCGCCGTCTCGGCGCCCTGGAGGAGACGATGCTGGCCCTGGCCGAGGCGCTGCTCCGTCCCACCCGCGCCGACACCGACTGATCACCGCCCCCGCCGCGAGGCACCGGCACCCGCTCTGCGCGGATGCGCCGACCGCGATCCCCTTCACCGTGCCGACCGCGATCCCCCTCGCCGTGCCGGCACCGCGAGCGCGGCCAGTCGGCGGGCGGCGCACCGGGGCCGCCGGCGCCTGTCAGCAGGAGCCGTCGCCGAAGCCGCCGTCGTGTGGGGCGGCCTCCCGGCACAGGTTGCCCCTGACCACGCTCAGCAGCGACGACAACGTCTCGATCTGCCCGGGGTCGAGCCCGCGGGTCATCCTGCGGCTGACCTCCGCGAGAACCCGGTTCACCTCGGGACGGAGGGCGTCCCCCTTCGGGGTCGTGGTGACGATGCTGATGCGCCGGTTGGTGGGGCAGGGCGTGCGGCTGACGAACCCGCTGCGCTCCAGGCGCTGCAGGGTCTTGGTCATCGTCGACACGTCGATGCCGAGGAGCTTCGCCAGGGCGTTCTGCGACTGGGGCCCGTTCTCCCACAGCGCGTCCATCACCCGCTCCTGGCCGGGGTAGAGGTCGATCTCACCCAGGAGGCTCGCGAGCAGCACACGGTGTCCGCGGGACGCCTGGGCCATCAGGCAGTTGAGACTGAGACCCTCTCCCTCGTCGGACCATTCCCCGGTCGTAACGGGGTGTTCGTCGATCAGCGGCTCCACCATGTCAGGTCCTCTCGCTCCCCTCCGAGACTACCCCTTGCATATTGGTCGGCCAAGTTGTAGAACTACTCATTGGCTGGCCAAGTTGGTCGGCCAACATTGGAAGGAACCACCATGCCGTTCTCGACGTACGCACTCGGCCGTCTCCAGCTCCCCAACCGGATCGTGATGGCCCCCATGACGCGCTCGCGGGCCTACGTGGAGGGGGTCCCCTCCACGCTGACCGCGCTCTACTACGCCCAGCGGGCCTCGGCCGGTCTCATCGTCAGCGAGGGCGTCCAGCCGAGCCACGCCGGCAAGGGCTACATGAACACGCCGGGGCTGCACACCGACGAGCAGGTGGCGGGGTGGCGCGAGGTCACCGACGCCGTCCACGCGGCGGGCGGCAGGATCTTCGCCCAGATCATGCACTCGGGCCGGATCGGCCACCCCGACAACACCGGCGCGCTGCCCATCGGCCCGTCGGCCGTACGAGCCGACGGGCAGATCTACACGCCCAGCGGCCTGCAGGACTACCCCGAGCCGCTTGAGCTGTCCACCGCCGAGGTGGAGACCACCGTCCAGGACTTCGCGGACGCCGCCGCCCGCGCCATCGACGCGGGCTTCGACGGGGTGGAGATCCACGGCGCCAACGGCTACCTCATCCACCAGTTCCTGTCGCAGAACGCCAACCTGCGCGACGACCGCTACGGCGGGTCCGTGGAGAACCGGATCCGCTTCGCCGTGGAGGTCACGCGGGCGGTCGTCGACCGGATCGGCGCCGACCGGGTCGGCATCCGGCTCTCGCCCGGCAACGGCGCCCAGGACCTGGTCGAGGACGACATGCACGAGGTCTACCCGGCCCTGGTCTCCGCGCTCGCCGAGAGCGACCTGGTCTACCTGCACCTGATCGCGAGCCCGTCCGACGAGCTCAACGAGACGATCCGCAAGGCGTGGCCGACCGCCCTCATCGTCAACGACCCCTCGATCGCCGACCCGCCCGCCAGGCTCGCGCACTGGCTGGAGCGTGGCGCCGACCTGGTCTCGTTCGGCGCGTCGTTCCTGGCCAACCCCGACCTGCCGGTTCGCCTGCGCCTCGGCGCCGAGCTCAACCAGCCCGACTTCGCCACGGCCTTCGGCGGCGACCACCGCGGCTACACCGACTACCCGGCGCTGGCCCTGCACTCCGTGTGACGGCGGCGCCCGGCCGGCCCGCGCGGGCGGACCGGTCAGACGTGGACGGTGGTGATCGGCAGCGAGGAATCGGCGGGGATGTCCAGCCGCGACGGCGCGATCCCCGCCGCCACCAGGTCGGAGCCCAGCGCGGCCACCATCGCGCCGTTGTCGGTGCACAGCCCGGGGCTGGGCACGCGCAGCCGGACGCCGGCGGCGTCGCAGCGCTCCTGGGCCATGGCCCGCAGGCGGGAGTTGGCCGCCACGCCACCGCCGATCAGCAGGTCCTTGACGTCGTACTTCGCGCACGCCTGCAGGGCCTTGCGGGTCAGCACGTCGACGACGGCCTCCTGGAAGGAGGCTGCCACATCGGGCACATGGATCGACTCGCCGGACCGCTGCCTGGCCTCCACCCACCGGGCCACGGCGGTCTTCAGGCCGGAGAAGGAGAAGTCGAGCGTCCCGTCGTCGTACTTGCCCCGCGGGAACGCGATGGCGGCACCGGAACCCTCACGGGCCACCCGGTCGATGTGCGGCCCGCCGGGGAACGGCAGGCCGAGCACCCGGGCCACCTTGTCGAACGCCTCACCCGCCGCGTCGTCCACCGTGGACCCCAGCGAGACGACCTCCTCGGCCACGTCGGGCACGAGCAGCAGCGAGGAGTGGCCGCCGGAGACCAGCATGGCGATGCACGGCTTGGGCAGGGCACCGTGTTCGAGCTGGTCGACGGCGACGTGGGCGGCCAGGTGGTTCACCCCGTAGAGGGGCAGGCCCAGACCCAGCGCGTACGCCTTGGCGGCGGCGACACCGACCAGCAGCGCGCCGGACAGACCGGGCCCGGCGGTCACCGCGATCGCGTCGATGTCGGCGAAGCGCATGCCGGCCCGTTCCAGGGCCCGCTCCACGGTCGGGGTCATCGCCTCCAGGTGCGCCCTGGAGGCGACCTCGGGCACCACCCCGCCGAAGCGGGCGTGCTGCTCGACGCTGGAGGCGATGGTGTTGGCCAGCAGGGTGTGGCCCCGGACGATGCCCACGCCCGTCTCGTCGCACGAGGTCTCGATGCCGAGGACCACGGGTTCGTCACGCATGGAGATCCTTCTTCATCATGATCGCGTCGGTGCCGTCTTCGTAGTAGCGGCGGCGGACGCCGATCCGCTCGAACCCGAACCTCTCGTACACCGCCTGAGCTCCGGGGTTGTCGGCCCGCACCTCCAGGAAGACCGAGACGGCGCCCCGCCGCGCGGCCTCCGCCAGGAGCTCGGTGAGCATGGCGCTGCCGATCCCGGCCCGCCGCCGGCCGGACAGGACGGCGATCGTCTGCACGTCGGCCTGATCGCCCGCCGCCGCGAGGCCCGCGTAGCCGACGATCTCGCCGTCGACCAGGGCCACCACGTAGTGGCGGGTCCTCGGCTGGTCCTTGAGCTCGCCGCGGAGCATGGCCTCGCTCCACGCGTCGGCGGGGAAGGTCGCGCGCTCGATCTCCATCACCGCGGGCAGATCGTCCATGGTCATCCGGCGCAGCACCACGGTCATGCGGAGACCTTCTTGGGCGCTCCCGGCACCTGGGCGTCGGGGCGGCGCAGGTAGATCGGATGGGGCAGGCTCAGCACGGGATGCGTGCCGCTCTCCACGACCTCCAGGACGTCCGGCTCGCCGAGCTGCTCGGCGGCCAGCGCGGCCAGCGCCCCGGCGTGCGGATACTCGGGGGCGTCGAGCAGGCGGGCGGCGCCGAGGACCTCGGCGTACATCCGGGCGCCCGCGCCGACCAGCGGGAACTCCCCCGGCAGGTCGTGGGGCCGGTCGACCGCGGGGCCGGAGAGCCGGGTGCGCATGTCCTGGTAGTGGCCCCAGAACACCTCCTTGCGCCGGGCGTCGGTGGCCACCAGGAACGGCTCGGCCAGCCCGCTGCCGTAGGCGATCGCGTCGAGCGTGCACACGCCGTACGCCGGGACGCCCAGCGCGGTCGCGAGGGCCTGGGCGGTGACCAGGCCGACCCGCAGGCCGGTGTAGGGGCCGGGGCCCGCGCCGGCGACGACGACGGTGACGTCGCCGAGCGACGCCCCGGCCTCCCGCAGGACCGTCTCGATCGTGGGCACGAGCAGCTCACCGTGGCGGCGCGCGTCGACCGTCGTCGACTCGGCGAGGACCCTCTCACCGTCGTGGAGCGCTGCGGTGACGGCGGGGGTGGCGGTGTCAAAGGCCAGGACCAGCACGAACAGCTAGCCTAGTCCGTCCCGCGAGGGCTTTAGCGGCGATCCGGGCCCGGAGTCCGGCCGATTCGGCGCCGTCGGGTGCGGCGGCCGTGAGACTTCGCCGGGTTGGCGCCCCCGCCGACCTCGGCCTCCGCCGCGGGGCGGCCGGTGGACGTCAGCCCTTGACCAGGGTGGCGTAGACGATGAAGTTGTCGCGGTACTCGCGGTCGTCCCGGTCGAACTCGCCACCGCAGGTGATCAGCCGCAGCCCGTCCTCCAGATAGACCTTGTCGGCGGGGAAGCGCGACTTGCTGATCTGTTCGACGGAGTCCACCCGGTACTGGGCCACCTTGCCGTCGCTGCGCACGACCTTGATGGCCTGGCCCTCCCTGATGTCCTTGAGCTTGTAGAAGACCGCCGGGGCGGTCTTGGTGTCGACGTGCCCGAGGATCACCGCGGGGCCCTCGTCCCCGGGGACCACGCTGTCCTTGACCCAGCCAGCGGTGTCGGGCTTCTCGTACGGCGGCAGGTCGACCCGGCCGTCGGTCACGCCCAGCTTCATCAGCGGCGCCTTGATGCCCAGGGACGGGATGTCGAGGCGCTTGGGCACGACCGAGGCGCGGGCGGGCGGGCTCTCCTCGCCCCCGCCGCCCCTGGTGCCGAACGCCACCATGATCGCGCCGGTGATGGCCCCGGCCAGGATGACCCTGGACCAGCGGGTGGGACCTGCCATCGCGGCCTACGAGCGGCGGCGGCGCGCGATCACGACGCCGATGCCGCCCGCGAGGGCGACGCCGAGCAGGACACCCGGCATGCCGATCGGCATGCTCCCGTCATCGGGCCCACCGGCCGCGGTACCGCCGCCGCCCGTGTGCGGGGCCTCGGTGCTGATGATCGTCCTGGTCGGCTTGGAGCTGGGCTTGGCCGTGGGGCTGGCGGACGGCTGGGTGTCGTCCACGATCCTGAGGCTGGCCTTGCCGGTGTCGTTGGTGCCCTCACAGCGGGCGTTGACCTCGTAGATGCCGGTCGCGGTGCCGTCGGCGACCGTGGCCTGGCCACGGACCCAGGGGCGCGGGATGGGGGTCGCGGTGCCCGAGGCCGCGGGGGTGGGAGTGGCGAGGATCGGTTCGAGGGTCACGGGGGTGCGGAAGATCCGGGAGGAGGCGGTGCCCCGATGCTCGGGACCGCCCTGGGGGATCGGGCAGTTGGCCAGGACCCACACCTTCTGCCCGGCCCGGGCGCGGGCCGGCTGGAGCTGGACCTCGATGTCCTCCCGGCTGACGCCCGTATCGGGTGGAGCGGCCGTGGGTGTGCCCGACGGGCTGCCCGTGTTCGCCTCGGCCGTGCATCCGGCCATCCCGAAGATGGCGATGGCCCCCAGAACCGCGACATGCTTGACGCTTGGCACCGTCGAACTCCACTTCGCACTCCGGCCGACGACCCTCGCCCGGCACGATTTCCCGCCTGATCCCCATTAAACATGGGCAAACCCACGAGAGTCGATCATCAACCCTGATGATCTAGACCAATGGGGCGTAGGGCCAGCGTGCCAGGATTCCCCGGCGGGCGAGGGCGAATCAGACGACGCCCTCCCAACGTGCTCCGACGCCGCGGAGGGCGACGGTGCGCTCCTCCCCCGGGTCTCCGGACTCGCTCCGGCCGATGGAGACCTCCAGCCGGTCGTCGGCGAGCCCTTCCACCAGACCCTCACCCCACTCCACGACCGTCACCGACTCCTCCAGGGAGGCGTCCAGGTCGAGGTCGTCGACCTCCAGGCCACCGCCGAGGCGGTAGGCGTCGACGTGCACCAGCGCCGGGCCGCCCGAGAGCGAGGGGTGCACCCGGGCGATGACGAAGGTCGGCGAGGTGATCGGGCCGCGCACCTTGAGCCCCTCGGCGATGCCCTGGACCAGGGTGGTCTTGCCCGCTCCGAGCGGGCCGGAGAGCACCACCAGGTCACCCGGGCGCAGCAGCGCGGCCAGTTCGGCGCCCAGCTCGCGCATCTCCTCCACGGTCGCGGCCATCCTCATCGCCCCGTCACCTCACCATCGGTTTCCGCCCGCTTGAGCAGGTCGTGCAGCGCGTCGTTGACAACGGTCGGCCGCTCCAGGTGGACCAGGTGCGAGCTGTCGGGCACCTCGGTGAACCGGGCCCGCGGCAGCGCCGCCGCCATCGCCTTGCTGTGCTCGACGGGCGTGAGCCAGTCTCTGTCGCCGACCATGATCGAAGTGGGCACGGCGTCCAGCACGCCGAGCGCGCTCAGCTTGTCGTGGGCCATCAGCGCCGGGTAGAACTCGGCGATCACCTCGAACGGGGTGGAGCGGATCATCGACTCCACGAAGTCGACGACCGTGGGGCTGACGTTCCTGGCGTCGCCGAAGCCCAGGTGGCGCAGGGCCAGGAAGGCCACGTCGTTGCCGACCTGGCGGCCCTTGTCGACCAGGTTGCCGTTGCGCCGCAGGATCGACACCGTGCCCGGGGTGACCTTGTGCACCGCCTTGGACAGCAGCGCGGGCAGGCCCAGGGAGATCTCGGCGAGCTTGCCGGCGGAGGTGGAGATCAGCGCGACGCCCCTGATCCGGTCACCGAACAGCTCGGGGTGCCGGTCGGCGAGCGCCATGATCGTCATACCGCCCATGGAGTGCCCGAC
Organism: Streptosporangium fragile; assembly: GCF_039534445.1. Classification (NCBI taxonomy): domain Bacteria; kingdom Bacillati; phylum Actinomycetota; class Actinomycetes; order Streptosporangiales; family Streptosporangiaceae; genus Streptosporangium; species Streptosporangium fragile. Next base: position 20,218 of record NZ_BAAAVI010000014.1, read on the forward strand.
GAGCACGCAGGGGCCGGGCACCAGCGCGTCGAGCACCTCGGCGAGATCGTCGCCGAGCCGGTCGATCGTGGACCCCTCGGGCGTGGCCCGCGGCGAGCGCCCGTGGGAACGCTGGTCCCACAGGACCAGGCGGTAGGAGTCGCGCAGGTCACGCCGCTGGTAGTGCCACGAGTCGAGGTTGAGCGTGTAACCGTGGCAGAGCACCACCGTCAGCGGGGCCTCTTCCTCACCGTCCACCTCGGCGTACAGGGACACTCCGTCGGAGGTGGCGACGGTGACGGGGCGGCCGCGCAGCTCGCCGAACGGCTCGCCGGCCTCCAGGTCGGGGCGGAGCCTGATACGGCCGACGGCGTACCGCTTGGCGAGGGCCGCGGCGGCCAATCCTGCGGACGCGACGCCGACGACCGCTCCCGCGATTCCGACCCTGCGCCGTGTGGTACTGCTCATGCGACCCCCTGAACTGCCTCTCACCGGTAAACGCGCGGGACCCGCGAACCGATCCTGGTCACGATCTCATGGGTGATCGTGCCGAGGGAATCGGCCCACTCCTGCAGGGTCGGCTCGCCCCGCGAGCCGTCGCCGAACAGGATCACCTCGTCGCCCTCCGCCAGCGGGTCGTCTCCCACGTCGATCACGAACTGGTCCATGCACACCCGCCCGGCGATCCGCCGCCGGCGGCCGGCCGCGAGGACCTCCGCCCGGTTGGTGGCGTGCCGCAGGATCCCGTCGGCGTATCCGAGCGGGACGAGGCCGAGCGTGCTCTCCCGGTCGGTGACGTACAGGTGCCCGTAGGACACGCCGGAGCCCTTGGGAACCCGCTTGACCAGCGCGATCCGCGCCACCAGGGTCATCGCGGGCCGGAGCCCGAAGTCACCCAGCTCGGGCACGGGGCTGAGCCCGAAGACCGCGATGCCCGGCCGGACCATGTCGTAGCGGGCCTGCGGCAGCGTCAGGGTGGCCGCCGAGTTGGCGATGTGCCTGATGACGTGGGAGCCGCCGGCGCCCGCCTTCTCGGCGACGGCCAGCGCCTCGTCGAAGGCCGCCAACTGGAGCGCGATGGACGGGTGCCCGGGGATGTCGGCGCAGGCGAAGTGGGACCAGAGCCCGGTGATCTCGACCGTGCCCTCGGCCTGCCGGGCCAGCGCCCGGTCGATCACCGCGGACCAGTCGTCCAGGGTGGCGCCGCCGCGGCCGGCGCCGGCCTCGACCTTGAGGTGCACCCTGGCGGTCACGCCGGCGCGGGCCGCGGCGCCGGCGATCTCGTCGACCAGCCGGGGGGAGCCCGCCGAGAGCTCCACGTCGCGCTCGACCGCCTGCTCCAGCGGCTCGCCGGGCGGGATGATCCACGCCAGGATCGGCGCGGTGACGCCCGCCTCGCGCAGCGCCAGGGCCTCCCGGACGTAGGCGGTGCCCAGCCTCGTGGCCCCGCCCTCAAGGCAGGCCCTCGCGGTGGGGACCAGCCCGTGCCCGTAGGCGTCGGCCTTGACCGCGACCATCATCTCGGCCCCGGGAACGTGGCCGCCGAGCAGTGCGAGGTTCTCCCGGATCGCCGACAGGTCCACCCGTGCCTCGGCCGGGGTCATCGGGAAGCTCATCTTTCCAGTCTGGCAGGTCGGCCATCCTCCCGAGGCCGGTTCGCCACCGACCGGACGGCGCCGGGCAGGGCCTCGGCGACGTCGGCGGCGGCCAGCGGGCCGTCCTGCCCGGCGATCCCGTGCAGGTACGCGGCGCAGGAGGCCGCGTCGTATCCGGAGAGGCCGGCGGCCAGCAGCGCGCCCGCCAGCCCGGCCAGCACGTCACCGGTGCCGCCGGTGGCGAGCCAGGGGCTGCCGGTGAGGTTGATCCTGACCGGCCGGTCCTCCTCGGCGACCAGCGTGGTCGAGCCCTTGAGCAGCACGGTCACGCCCAGCTCCACCGCCGCCCGCCGCACGTGCTCCAGCCGCCGCGCCTCGATCCGCGCCCGCGGCACGCCCAGCAGCCGGGCCAGCTCGCCCGCGTGCGGGGTGATCAGCACGGGGGCGGCGCGGCGGAGCAGCGTCCTGTCCTCGGCCACCAGCGTCAGCCCGTCGGCGTCGACGAGGACCGGGACGTCACTGGCCAGCACCGACCGGGCGACGGCGTGCGCCTCGTCGCCGGTGCCGAGCCCCGGGCCGAGGACCCACGCCTGCACGCGGCCCACCTCCTCGATCCCCTGGCCCGGCGCGAGTGTGGTGATCACGGCCTCCGGCCAGCGCGCCCGTACCTGGGCCACGGGCGCGGTGGTCCCGGCGTAGCGGACCATGCCCACCCCGCCGCGCAGCGCCCCGCCCACGGCGAGCACCGCGGCGCCGGTGTAGCGCTCACTGCCGGCGGCGATCCCGACGACGCCCCGCCGGTACTTGTCGGATCCGGCGTCCGGCCTCGGGAGCAGCACGGCCACGTCGGGGTCGGTCAGCGCGGCGGCGTCGGGGTCCGGCAGGTGGGGGCCGAGCCCGATGTCGACGAACGTCACCCGGCCCGCGTGCCCGGCGCCGGGGTCGACGAGCAGGCCGACCTTCCAGGCGCCGAAGGTGACGGTGACGTCCGCGCGGACGGCCTCCCCCTCGACCCGGCCGCTGCTCGCGTCCACTCCGCTCGGCACGTCCACCGCGACGACCCGGCCGGGCGCGTCGCCGGCCAGCCTCGCCAGGGTCGCGTACGGCTCCCGCAGCGCGCCCGCCCCGCCGATGCCGACCAGGCCGTCCACCACGAGGTCCGCCGCCCCGATCAACCGGCCGGCCGCCTGGGTCACCGCGGCGGGCCCGGTGGATCCGGCACCGCCCCCGACGGTCTCGGCTCCCCCCGGCCGGACGTCCGTCACCCGGCCGCCCGCGCGGCGCAACGCCTCCAGGCCCCCCGGGTGGACGCGGGAGCCGGCGAGGAGGGCGTCGACCCTGGCGCCCCTGGCCGCCAGGCGGGCCCCGGCGTACAGGGCGTCGCCGCCGTTGTCGCCGCTGCCGACGAGCACCGCGACGCGGGAACCGTAGACCGCGCCGAGCACCCCGGCGCAGGTCGCGGCGAGCCCGGTGGCCGCCCGTTCCATCAGGGTGCCCTCGGGCAGCGTCGCCATCAGTGCCGCCTCGGCCGCCCTGATCTGGTCGGAGGTGTACGCGGTCCGCATTCCCCCGAATCTAGCCCTCGGCGATCACGTAGGCGATCGCGACGCCCCCGTCGTGGGTCAGGGAGACGTGCCACCTCCTGACGCCCAGTTCCCGGGCGACGTCCGCGACCCGCCCGGTCAGCCGCAGTTCGGGACGCCCGTGCGCGCCGCGCCGCACCTCGGCGTCCAGGTGCCGCAGCCCCGGGGGCGCGCCGAGAGCCTTGGCGACGGCCTCCTTGGCCGCGAACCGCGCGGCCAGCGACTCGGTCGCCAGCGCCCCCTCCGCCTCGGTGAACAGCCGCGCCCGCAGCGCGGGCGTCCGCGCGAGCGTCGCCTCGAACCTGGCCACGTCGACGACGTCGACGCCGATCCCAACGATCATCTCCCCAGGCTAGGGGTTGCCGCGGTCAGAAGCCGCCGCGCTGCCAGGGGCCCCAGACGGCGAAGCTGAGGCCCTTGGACGACTGGACGTTGACGTAGAGCGTGTGTCCGCCGGGGCCGAAGGTGGAACCGGCGAACTCGGCGCCGGAGTCGCCGTCGACGGGGGCCAGGCGGCAGAAGTCGAAGATCTCACCGCGGCGGGTGAGACCCCGCAGGTAGTTCTCGCCGTTGCCGTCCTCGCAGAGGACCAGGGTGCCGCGGGGGCTGACGGTGACGTTGTCGGGCAGGTCGAGGGTGAGAGAGCCGGGCGACTCGTAGACGAGCTTCAGCCGCCCGCTCCACGTCTCGTACGCCCACACCTGGCCGCGTCCCTTGCCGAAGCCGCTGGGCGGGGTGTCGCCGGGGGCGGTCGCACCGCCCTGCGTGGAGACGAAGTAGACGGTGCCGTGGTGGTTGATCGCTCCCTCCAGCCGGGAGAAGATCGCCGCGCCCTTGTCCCGGCCCTGCTTGCCGACGGCCTGGATCGCGACGTCGTTGGCGGGGGTGCCGGTGAAGGTGGGGTCGGGGTCGTCGATGTCGACCCAGGTGGTCGCGTACGAGGCCCCGGCGGGCTGGCCGAGCGAGAGGTCCTTGCCCGGCGCGTCGCGCACGGCCAGCATCTGGAGCCTGCCGCCGTCGAGGATGCGGCCGGCCTTCATGGGGTTCTGCGGCGGCAGGTAGCGGTAGAAGCCGGAGGGGAAGCCGAAGTTGTCCTCGGTGAGGTAGACGGCGCCGGTGAGCGTGTCGAAGGCGGCCGACTCGTGGGCGAAGCGCCCGGCGCTTCTGATCGGGCCGCCGGCCCTGCCGTCGAGCGGCACCTCGAAGATGTAGCCGTGCTTGCGCTGGAGCTTGCTGTTGTCCTGGCCGGTGAAGTCGTTGCCGACGTCGGGCCCGTTGACGGTCTCCTCGCAGCTCACCCAGGCGCCCCAGGGCATCGGCCCGCCCGAGCAGTTCATCTGGGTGCCGGTCAGGCTGGGCCCCGAGCTGCGGACCTCGCCATAACGGGTGACGCGGAGCGTCGCGGTACCGCCGCCCGCGGCCGGGTCGTAGGCCGTGGCGGGGTCGCCGAAGGCGCCCACGGGCCCGTTGACCTCGTGGTTGCGGATGAGGATAGCGGTACCGGAGCGCCCGCGGAAGGCGGCCATGCCGTCGTGCCGGCCGGGCACGGTCGTGCCGTCGGAGAACTTCTCCCCCGCCGCGTTGAAGGAGCGGTAGTGGAACCCGTCCGGCAGGTGGAGCCGGACCACCCCGTCCCGCTCGTCGGCGACCGGCCGCAGCGGTCCGTAGCCGGCTCCGGGACGGGTGCGGCCGTCCAGCCCGGCCCGGGCGACTCCGGCGAACGGCCCGGCGATTCCGGCTCCGGCGGCGGCCAGCGCGGTGCTGCGGGCGAGGAAACGGCGACGATCCATCATGCGCCTCCCTTGGGGGGTGGATTCACGTCACGTTAATGCGCTGCCAGCAATCCGCTATATGGCATATATCGACAATTAATCGTGCCTGGTGACGGGCAGACCCCCTTCCCACCTCCGGCCGCCGGTAATCCATCGGCTTTATCCCCAGGCTGTGGATTCCGCCCCGGGCCGGTGGACGAGCGCTCCCCGCCTCGTCCCGCGGTTCACTCCACGGTGACCGACTTGGCCAGGTTCCGCGGCTGGTCGACATCGTGCCCCTTGGCCGTGGCCAGCTCGCACGCGAAGACCTGGAGCGGCACGGTGGCGACCAGCGGCTGCAGCAGGGTCGGCACGGCCGGGACGCGGATCAGCGTGTCGGCGTACGGCTCCACCGCGCTGTCGCCCTCTTCGGCGATGACGACGGTCCTGGCGCCCCTGGCGCGGATCTCCTGGATGTTGGAGACGATCTTGTCGTGGAGCACGCGCCGGCCCGACGGGGACGGCACCACCACGACGACCGGGAGCCCTTCGTCGATCAGCGCGATCGGGCCGTGCTTGAGCTCTCCGGCCGCGAAGCCCTCGGCGTGCATGTAGGCCAGTTCCTTGAGCTTCAGCGCACCCTCCAGCGCGACGGGGAAGCCCACGTGCCGGCCGAGGAAGAGCACGCACCGCTCGCCGGCCAGCGACCTGGCCAGCGCGCGGACCGGCTCCACGGTCGCGAGGACCTCGCTCACCTTGGCCGGCGTCTCCGCCAGCCGGTCGATGATCTCGGAGATCTCGTCGCCGGACATGGTGCCCCTGACCTGGGCGAAATAGAGCGCCATGAGATAGCAGGCGACCAGCTGGGTCAGGAACGCCTTGGTGGAGGCGACGGCCACCTCCGGGCCCGCGTGGGTGTAGAGGACGGCGTCGGACTCGCGGGAGATCGTGGAGCCGTTCACGTTGCACACGGCCAGCACCCGCGACCGCTGCTCCCGCGCGTGCCGGACGGCCATGAGAGTGTCCATCGTCTCCCCGGACTGGCTGATCACGACGACCAGCGTGTCGCGGGTGAGGATCGGGTCACGGTAGCGGAACTCGCTGGCCAGCTCCACCTCGCACGGCAGCCCGGCCCAGTGCTCGATGGCGTACTTGGCGATGAGCCCGGCATGGTACGAGGTCCCGCACGCGACCACGATGATCTTGGTGACGTCGCGGAGCTCCTGCTCGGAGAGCCGCACCTCGTCCAGCGTCAGCAGGCCGTCCGGCCCGACCCTGCCCAGGAGCGTGTCGGCGACCGCCTGGGGCTGCTCGGCGATCTCCTTGAGCATGAAGTAGTCGTGGCCGCCCTTCTCCGCGGCGGAGGCGTCCCAGTCGACGTGGTAGTCGCGTGTCTCGGCCGGGGCACCGGAGAAGTCGGTGACCGTGATCCCGGAGGGCCGCAGCTCGACCACCTGGTCCTGTCCCAGCTCCACCGCGTCACGCGTGTAGGCGATGAACGCCGCCACGTCCGAGCCGAGGAAGTTCTCCCCGTCCCCGCGCCCGACCACCAGCGGCGAGTTGCGCCGGGCCCCCACCACCACGCCCGGTTCGTCCACCGAGACGGCCAGCAGCGTGAAGGCCCCCTCCAGCCTCCGGCAGACCCTGCGCATCGCCTCCGCCAGCCCCTGGCCGGCGAACCCCTCCAGGAGGTGCGCCACCACCTCGGTGTCGGTCTCGGAGAGCAGCTTGTGCCCGCTCCCCTCCAGCTCGGCCCTGAGCACCGCGAAGTTCTCGATGATCCCGTTGTGGATGACCGCGATGCGCGCCCGGCAGTCGGTGTGCGGGTGGGCGTTGCGGTCGGTGGGGGCGCCGTGGGTGGCCCACCTGGTGTGCCCGATCCCGGTCGTCGCCCACGGCGTGGGCCGCCCGGCCAGCACGGAGCGCAGGTTCGCCAGCTTGCCCGCCCGCTTCTCCACGGTCAGCCCGCCGTCCTCGACCAGGGCGATCCCGGCGGAGTCGTACCCGCGGTACTCCAGCCGCACCAGCCCCTCGACGGCCACCTCCAGCGCCTGCCGCCGCCCGGTGTATCCCACGATCCCGCACATGGCCTGCCCCCCTCCTGCTCCTCCTGAGAGATGGACCGCCGAGCCTATGGAGAACCTCCCACGAAACCCAAGAATCCTGCCCGAGATCGGGCAACGGGATACCCCCACGGGGGCACGACAGGGCGATCAGTAGGCTTCCTGACTATGGCCCACGGTTTGGACACCGCGACACCGTACGTGCAGCTGAGCCGGGCGGAGTGGAGCGAGCTCCGCAAGAACACCCCCCTGACGCTCACCGCGGAGGAGCTCGAAGAGCTGCGCGGCGTCGACGACCCCATCGACCTGGCCGAGGTCACCGACATCTACCTGCCGCTCAGCCGGCTGCTGAACCTGCACTTCACCGGCGCCCGGCAGCGCAGCGCGGCGCTCAGCACCTTCCTCGGGGCGAGCCGGCGGCCCGCGCCGTACATCCTCGGCATCGCCGGGAGCGTCGCGGTCGGCAAGTCGACCACCGCCCGGCTGCTCCACACCCTGCTGGCCCGCTGGCCCGAGCATCCCCGGGTCGACCTGGTGACCACCGACAGCTTCCTGTACCCGAACGCGGTCCTCACCGAGCGCGGCATCATGCACCGGAAGGGTTTCCCGGAGAGCTACGACCGGCGGGCCCTGGTCAGGTTCGTCGCCGACGTCAAGGCGGGCACACCCGAGGTGACGGCGCCGGTCTACAGCCACCTGGAGTACGACATCGTGCCCGGCGCGACGCAGACCGTGCGCGGGCCCGACATCCTCATCCTTGAGGGGCTGAACGTCCTGCAGCCCGCCCCGCCCACCTCGCTCGCGGTCAACGACTACTTCGACTTCTCCATCTACGTGGACGCCAAGGTCGAGCACATCCGCGACTGGTACGTGGACCGCTTCCACAAGCTCCGGCGGACGGCCTTCGAGGACCCGAAGTCCTACTTCAAGCACCTCGCCGAACTGTCGGAGGAGGAGGCGACCGAGTTCGCCAGGAACGTGTGGCGCGACATCAACGAGCGCAACCTCGTGGAGAACATCTCCCCCACCCGGGGCCGGGCGGACCTGGTGCTGCACAAGGGCCGCGATCACTCCATCAGACGGGTGCGGCTACGCCGTACCTGAGGATCCGAAGAACTCCACCAGCACGGGCGCGAGTGCTTCCGGAGCCACGTCGTGCGTCTGCCCGTCGAGCGTCCGGTGTTCCGCGGCAGGCAGCGCATCCGCGGTGGCCTTCGCCGCCCGCCGGAGCCCCTGCGGGCTGGCCCCACCGGCGAGGACCAGCGCCGGAACGGTGATCGTCGAGGCCAGGTCACGTGGCACGCCGCCGCCGGCGAGCACTTCGTCGTCGTAGGCGAGCGTCGGGGCGATCGCCTCCAGCGTGGCCCAGCCCGGCTGCGCCCGGATGCCGGCGATGACCTGGGCAGGTACGCCGACGTTCGTCATGAACAGGGCTACGGCGTCGCCTTCGCGCCCGGCGTCGAGCAGTTCGTGGAGCCGTTCGGTGTACTCCTTGATCCGGGCGCCGTCTTCGGCCTCGGCCGTGAACGGCGGCTCGTAGAGCGCCAGCTTGGTGATTCCGGGACCGGCTGCCGCGGTCGCCAGGGCGAGAGCCGCGCCGGAGGAGATGGCGTAGACGTACGCCTCGCCACCGGCCTGCGCGATGAGGGCCTGGAGGTCCTCGACCTCGCGGGCGACCGCGTAGGGCAGGGTGTCCGAGCTTTCGCCCCGGCCGCGACGGTCGTAGGCGTAGACGGTGAAGGTGTCCTGCAGGAGCGCGGCGAGTGGCCGCATCGGCCCTGCGCCGCGGTGGCACATGGCGCCGTCGACAAGGACGAGCGCCGGCCCGCTGCCGGTGCGCTCGTAGGCGATCGTGGTGCCGTCGGCTGACGTGACTGTCGGCATTTCGTGCTCCCCGCTCTTATCGAGGTCCTTGCCGGGCGTTCAGACCGGCCACGTAGACGTCGAAACGGTCGAGGCTGGTGCTGAACCCAGCCCTCGCCTCGGCGCTGAGGTATGCGGCCGGCACGTTCGTCTGATGAGTGATCACCTCGGTCCGCCCGTCGCGCAGATCGACGAAGGTGATCGTGGTTCGCATGCCGCCTTCGACGTCGGGCTCGATCCACACCAGCCGCTCGGGACGGCGCACCTCGACGTAGACGGCCCGCATGGTGTGTGTGCTGCCGTCGGCATCACTGATCATGATGGTCTCGAAGACGCCACCGGGCCGCAGATCGATGGTGATGCCATCGACCGGCGTCGTCGTCCCGACCGGGCCCCAGAAATGGGTGAGGTGCTCGGGTGTCGTCATGCAGTCGAACAGCAACTCGGGCGACGCTCGGTGCACACGCCGGTAGGTCAGCTCGCCGACCTCGGTCATCGTGTCGTCCCCCCGTCCTGACGCTGCCCGGCCTGCAGGGTGGCCAGATGCGCGTCGAGGCGGTCATGGCGGTCGGCCCAGATCCGCCGGTGACGTGTGATCCAGCCGACGGCCGCATCGAGGCGCTCGGCGTCCAGGACGCAGGGCCGTGACTGCGCGGTGCGGGTCCGCGAGATCAGGCGGGCGCGTTCGAGCACCTTCAGGTGTTTGGAGACCGCTTGCTGCGTCATCGTGAACGGTTCGGCGAGCTGGTTCACCGTCGCGTCACCGTGAGCCAGGCGCTCCAGGATCGCGCGCCTGGTGGGGTCGGCCAGCGCCGAGAACACCAGGCTCAACTCGTCTTCGACTACTGCCATGCCCCGACCCTACTCACAACCACAAGTTTGCACAACCAGCTAGTTGTATAAAATCGCGAGCTCATGGGTGGCGGACCGGTTCGGACTTCAGTGGGCCACGGCGCAGGCCCTAAGGTTGGCCCGTGCTGCATCTACGCGTGATCAGCCCGCCCGAACTGTCCGATGAGGCGCTGAAGGCGATCGACGAGTGCCTCGGCGTCGTCAACCTCGTCGTACTGCCCGGTGCGGCGCGCTCCCCCCGGGGCGACCTGATCCAGTTCGACGTCGCGCGCGAGGCCGCCAACGAGGTGCTCGAGCGGCTACAGGGGCTCGGCCTGCACGGGGAGGGCTCGATCGCCGCCGAGCAGGTCGACCTGTCGATCTCCGAGGCGGCCGAGCGCGCCCAGGAGGAGGCTCCCGGTGACGGGGACGACGCGGTGGTCTGGGCGCAGTTCGCCCAGCGGGTCGACGACGACTCCCGGACCACCTGGGCCTTCTTCGCGTTCCTCGTGATCGCCACACAGCTAGCCGCGATCGGTGTGATCGTCAACTCGCCGATCCTGATCGTGGGCGCGATGGTGCTGGGCCCGGAGTTCGGCGCGATCGCGGCCATCTGCTTCGGCCTGCTCCGCGCCGACCGGGGCCTGATCGGCCGCGCGCTGCGCACCCTGGCCGTCGGCTTCGCCGTCGCGATCGCGGTCACCTTCGCCTGCGCCCTGGTCGCCCGGTGGGTCGGCTGGATCGGCACCGGCTCGCTGACCGGGCACGAGGAGATCGAGTTCATCGTCAAGCCCGACCGGTGGTCGTTCATCGTGGCGCTGCTCGCCGGGGCGGCCGGGGTGCTCTCGGTGACCGCGGGCAAGTCGTCGGCCCTGGTCGGCGTGTTCATCTCGGTGACCACGGTCCCGGCGGCCGGATACTTCGCGGTCGCCGCGGCGCTGACCCGCTGGGAGGACATGGCGGGATCGGTCGCCCAGCTCGGCGTGAACGTCGCAGGGATGATCATCTCTGGCACGCTCGTCCTGCTCGTGCAGCGGGCCTACTGGTCCCGGTTCGGCATGCGCCTTCCGGCGGCGCCGAAGAAGTAGGCACCCGGCCTCCCATCGGACCGGCGGTCCGAACCGGACTTTCGGACGAGGGTGTCTCGTCCGGACGGCGGAGGATTTCCCCACCGCGGATGGATAGTGTCCGACCATGACTATCCTCGCCACCGAGGGACTGACGAGGCGCTTCCCCCGGGTGACGGCGCTCGACCGGCTCACCGTGACCGTCGGCCCCGGCGTGACCGGCCTGGTCGGCGCCAACGGCGCGGGCAAGTCCACGCTCATCAAGATCCTGCTCGGCCTGCTCGAACCCAGCGAGGGCGGTGCCCGGGTGCTCGGCATGGACGTGACGTCCCAGGGCGCCGAGATCCGCCGGGTCGTGGGCTACATGCCCGAGCACGACTGCCTGCCGCCGGACCTGTCCGCCACCGAGTTCACCGTCCACATGGCCCGGATGTCGGGCCTGCCGCGCACCGCGGCCCGCGAGCGCGCCGCCGACGTGCTGCGCCACGTCGGCCTGTACGAGGAGCGCTACCGCGCCATGGGCGGTTACTCCACCGGCATGAAGCAGCGGGTGAAGCTGGCCCAGGCCCTGGTGCACGACCCGCGCCTGATCATGCTGGACGAGCCCACCAACGGCCTCGACCCGCAGGGCCGCGACGAGATGCTCGGGCTGATCCGCAGGATCGGCTCCGAGTTCGGCATCAGCGTGCTGGTCACCTCCCACTTGCTGGGCGAGCTGGAGCGGATCTGCGACCACGTCATCGTGATCGACGGCGGCAGGCTGCTGCGCTCCTCGGCGATCGGCGAGTTCACCCAGCGCACCGAGACCGTGACCGTCGAGGTCGAGGAGGGGCAGGACGCGCTGGCGGCCCGCCTGACCGAGCTGGGCGAGACCGTCACCGTGCACGGCCGGATGCTGCTCGTCGGCGTCCGCGCCCCGGAGACGTTCGACGCGGTCCGCGACGCCGTCTGCGAGCTCGACCTCTGCCTCGTCCGGATGGAGCAGGGCCGCCAGCGCATCGAGGACGTCTTCCGGGAGCCGGCCAATGTCTGAACCCACGGGTGTCATCCACGACATCGGATACCGCCACTACGACGGGGTGCGGCAGGGCCGCGGCCAGGCCACCGCGGCCCTGGCCGTGCACAGCCTGCGCGGGATCTTCGGGATCGGCCGCACGGCCCGCTCGAAGATCATCCCGTTCACGCTCGTGGGCGTCATGCTGCTGCCCGCGGTGGTCGCCATCGCGGCCATGGCGCTGGCCAAGCAACATCTCATGGGCTACACCGGATACGCCGTCATCATGCAGACCGTGATGGCGATCTTCCTGGCCTCGCAGTCGCCGTACGCCGTGGCGCCGGACCTGCGCTTCCGGGTGCTGCCGCTCTACCTGTCGCGCCCGGTCACGCTGGGCGACTACGTCGGCGCGAAGCTCGCCGCGATGGCGACGGCGATGTTCCTGCTGCTGGCGGTGCCGCTCACCGTGCTGTACATCGGCGAGGTGATCGTGGACCTGCCCGGCGGCACGCGCACCGGCGACTACCTCACGGCCATGGCCGGCGCGGTCTGCTACGCGGTGCTGCTGTCCTGCATCGGGATCGCCATCGCCTCGTTCACCCCCCGGCGCGGCCTGGGCGTGGCCGCGATCATCGCCTTCTACCTGCTCACGACCGCCGTCTCGGCCGTGCTGTTCGCGGCGCTGGAGGCCATGGGCAACGACGAGACCGCCGCGTGGGCGTGGCTGATCAACCCGTTCCTCCTCGTCGACGCCGCCGTGCAGGTGGGCCTCTTCGGAGCGGCGTCCATGGCGAGCACCGCCTACCCGTCCGGCGGAGGCCCGGTCGCCGGTGTGATCATGATCCTGCTGATCGCCGGGTCCGTGGCGGCCCTGATCGCGCGCTACCGGAGGGCGGCCTCCCGATGAACCTCGAACTCACCCAGGTCTCCCGCTGGTACGGCAACGTGGTCGCCGTCAACGACGTCACGATGACCATCCGCCCCGGCGTCACCGGGCTGCTCGGCCCGAACGGGGCGGGCAAGTCCACGCTGCTGCACATGATGGCCGGCTTCCTGGCGCCGTCGAGCGGGACCGTCACCCTCGACGGCACCACGATCTGGCGCAACCACCAGATCTACCGCTCGATCGGCCTGGTCCCCGAGCGCGAGGCCGTCTACGGCTTCCTCACCGGCTGGCAGTTCGTGCTCTCCAGCGCGCAGCTGCACCGCCTCCCCGACGCGGAGGACGCCGCGCGCAAGGCCCTCGCCACGGTGGAGATGGAGAGCGCCAAGGACCGCAGGATCGAGACGTACTCCAAGGGCATGCGCCAGCGCGTCAAGGTGGCCGCGGCGCTTGTGCACGACCCGCAGGTCCTCCTGCTCGACGAGCCGTTCAACGGCATGGACCCGCGCCAGCGCCTGCACCTGATGGACCTCGTCCGCGCCATGGGAACCGCGGGCAAGACCATCCTGTTCAGCTCGCACATCCTGGAGGAGGTGGAGCGGGTCGCCCAGCACATCGAAGTCCTGGTCGCCGGCCGGCACGCCGCCTCCGGCGACTTCCGGGAGATCCGCCGCCGGATGACGGACCGGCCGCACCTGTTCCGGGTCCGCTCCAGCGACGACCGCCGCCTGGCGTCCGCGCTGATCGCCGACGCCTCCTCGGGCTCGGTCTCGCTGACCGCGGCCGGCCTGGAGGTGCAGGCCGTCGACTTCCGGCGCTTCACCTGGCTGCTGCCCCGGGTCGCCCGGGACGCGGGCGTGCGGGTCTGGCAGGTCTCCCCGGCGGACGAAGACCTGGAGAGCGTCTTCTCCTACCTGATCAACAGGAGCAGCTGACCATGAACGGTGTCATCGCCGGAATCTCCTACCGCGCGCTCCTGGGCCGCCGCCGGATCTGGCTGCTGGTCATGCTGCCCGCGGTGCTGGTCGCCCTGGCCGGCCTGCTCCGCTACTTCGGCGGCCCCAGCGAGCGGATCGCGGTCGCGCTGATGGAGACCTTCGCCATCGGCACCATGCTGCCGTTGCTCGGCCTGATCGCGGGGACCGGAGTGATCGGCCCGGAAATCGACGACGGTACGATCGTCCACCTGCTGTCCAAGCCGATCGCCCGGCCGGTGATCGCGCAGACCAAGTTCGCGGTGGCCGCCTCGATGCTGGCGGTGTTCGCCGCGGTGCCGACCCTCGTCGCCGCCTACCTGCTGATCGGCTTCGAATCCGGCGTCGCCCTCGGCTTCACGGTCGGCGCGCTGGCGGGCGGGATCGCGTACGCCGCGGTGTTCATGCTGCTGGGCGTGCTGACCCGGCACGCGGTCACGGTCGGCATCGTGTACGCGCTCATCTGGGAGGGCGTGGTCGGCGGCTTCGTCCCCGGCGCCCAGAAGTACTCCATCCAGTACTGGGCCCGGTCCATCGCCGACCAGCTGTCCTCCTCGGCCTTCCTGTCCACCGAGGTCACCGTGGGCTTCGCCGTCCCCGCCCTGGTCGTCGTCACCGTCGGCGCGGTCGTCTGGGCGGGACAGCGGCTGCGGAGCTTCTCCCTGACCGGGGACGAGTGACCGGCCGGGGTGGGGTGCCGGCCAGGTGACCGGATCACCCCACCCCGGCGGCTCGGACACAGCCGAACCGCCCGGTGCGGGCGGCCCGATCTCGAAACGGGCCGCCCGCACCGGGCGGTTCCAGTACAGAACGGCCCCGCGCCGGGCGGTTCAGACACAGGCCGTGCGGACGACCTCGGCCAGGTGGCCCGCCAGGCGTTCGGCCTGTTCGGCGGAGGACGCCTCGACCATGACGCGGATCATCGGCTCGGTGCCGCTCGGCCGGATCAGCACCCGGCCGTTCTCCCCCAGCTCCGACTCGGCCACGGCGACCGCCGCGGACAGCTCCGGGACCGAGGCCTTGGCCCGGTCGACGTCCTTGACGTTGACCAGAACCTGCGGCAGGCGGGTCATCACCGAGGCCAGCTCCGCCAGCGACCTGCCCTCGCGCGCCATGACCGCCAGCAGGTGGAGCGAGGTCAGCACACCGTCGCCGGTGGTGGCGTGGTCGAGCATGATGACGTGGCCGGACTGCTCGCCGCCGAGGTTGTGACCGCCGGCCCGCATGGCCTCCAGGACGTAGCGGTCGCCGACGGCGGTCTCGACGACGTCGATGCCGGCGTTCCTCATCGCGATCTTGAAGCCCAGGTTGGACATGACCGTGGCGACCACGGTGTCACCGGCGAGCTTCCCCTCGGCGTGCATGGCCATGGCGAGCACCGCCATGATCTGGTCGCCGTCGACGACCTCGCCGGTATGCGAGACCGCCAGGCAGCGGTCGGCGTCACCGTCGTAGGCGATTCCGATGTCCGCGCCGCGGGAGACGACGATCTGCCGGAGCTTGTCCAGGTGGGTGGAGCCGACCCCGGCGTTGATGTTGAGGCCGTCGGGACGCGCCCCGATCGTCTCCACCGTGGCCCCGGCCCGCAGCAGCGCTTCCGGAGCCACCGTGTGGGCCGCGCCGTGGGCGCAGTCGACGACCACGTTCAACCCGTCGAGGCGACCGGTCACGGTCGACAGCAGATGGGACACGTAACGGTCGGCCTCGCCGTACGCTTCGCGCACGCGACCGACCGAGGCGCCGACAGGGCGCTCCCACTTCTCGCCGAGCCGCTGCTCGATCTCGTTCTCCACCGCGTCGGGCAGCTTGTGGCCGCCGCGGGTGAGGAACTTGATCCCGTTGTCCGGGGCGGGGTTGTGGGAGGCGGAGATCATCACGCCCATGTCGGCTCTGAGAGCCGTGGTGAGGTACGCGACCGCCGGGGTGGGCAGCACGCCGAGCCGGAGGACGTCCACGCCAGACGACGCAAGGCCGGCGACCACTGCGGCCTCCAGGAATTCTCCCGAAGCCCGCGGGTCCCGGCCCACGACGGCGATCGGGCGGCCTCGCCGCCCGACGCTGGCATTGAACGCCCCGGCATCGCCGAGGACATGAGCCGCGGCCACGGACAGGTCCATGGCGAGCTCGGCCGTGAGGTCGCGGCCCGCGACCCCACGTACCCCGTCGGTGCCGAAAAGGCGCCCCAACTTAACGCTTGCTGTACTGCGGCGCCTTGCGGGCCTTCTTGAGGCCGTACTTCTTGCGCTCGGTGGCACGAGCGTCACGGGTCAGGAAGCCGGCCTTCTTCAGCGGCGGGCGGTTGCCCTCGACGTCCAGGGTGGCCAGCGCGCGGGCGAGGCCCATGCGCAGCGCACCGGCCTGGCCGGTGACGCCGCCACCGCTGATGCGGGCGATGACGTCGAACTGGTCCTCGGCGCCGAGCGTCACGAAGGGCTCGTTGACGATCTGCTGGTGGACCTTGTTCGGGAAGTAGACGTCGAGCGGGCGGCCGTTGATCGTCCAGCGGCCGGTGCCCGGCACGATGCGGACACGGGCGACGGCCTCCTTGCGACGGCCGGTGCCGTACGAGTTGCCGGTCGCAACGGGCTTGCGGACGGCGGCGTCGCCGCTGACAGTGGACTCGGAGGTGTACTCGGAGGGGAACTCCTCCGAGGAGTACGCATCCTGATCGCCCTCGAAGGGCGTCTCGACACCGGTGGGCTCAGCCACGGTTCTCCTCTAACTTTCCTACTCGGCGTCGGCCGTCGGCCAACGCTGCTGGCGACAAGCAGCTAGCGACTACTGGGCGATCTGGGTGAGCTCGAAGGACACCGGCTTCTGAGCCTGGTGCGGGTGCTCCGAGCCGGCGTAGACCTTGAGCTTCTTGATCATCTTCCGGCCGAGGGCGTTCTTGGGCAGCATGCCCTTCACGGCCTTCTCGATGGCGCGGTCGGGACGCTTGTCCATGAGCTCGCCGTAGGTCATGGAACGCAGACCGCCCGGGTAGCCCGAGTGGCGGTACGCCTTCTTCTGCTCAAGCTTCTTGCCGGTCAGCGCGACCTTGTCGGCGTTGATGACGATGACGAAGTCACCCGTGTCGACGTGGTTGGCGAAAATCGGCTTGTGCTTACCGCGGAGCAGGTTCGCGACGTGGCTGGCCAGCCGGCCAAGCACGATGTCGGTGGCGTCGATGATGTACCACTGACGCTCGACTTCGGCAGGCTTGGGTGTGTACGTGCGCACGGTCGTATGCCTTCTTTGCTCGCGTCTTCGGGGCTGTCGGAGCTGACAGCAACATGGTCGGTAGGTGCGGGCACACGACAGCCCGGACCTTCCGTCTCCCAAGTTTCGAGGAGATGACGCCGGACGCGCCGCGCATCGGTCTACGGAGGAGACCAATTCGCACACAACGAACTAGCAGGATACCGGCGCCGGGGAGCACGGGTCAAAATGACACGACTCCCAGCCGGTTCCCCCGGAAGTCTACCGGCGACGCGGCGGTACCCGGGAACCGACTCGCAAAGGGCACGGACGGTCGCGGCGCGACTGGAGAGTACGGTTCCAATACGTTCTCGACATTCTCTTCTTCCCCACCGCAAACATCTCTATCTTTGATAGCGGTATGTGGCAGCTTCCTCACCCCCGGCATCCCCAGCGGACGCGCCTGCGCCGCATGGGACTGTTCGCATGCCTGATGAGCGTGCTGCTGATCGGTTTCATCATCGGCCGGAACACCCGGAACGAGGACCCGGCCGAGCAGATCTACCTGAACAACGCCGGGCCGGCCTCACCCACCCCCACCGCGGTCAGGGGGGACAAGGTCGCCGAGCGCTCCCCCCTCGCCAGGGTCGCCCACCCCTCCGCCACCCCCACGACGCGGCAGGAGCGGCAGACCCCGAGCCCCACCCCGGAGCCCTCCGACGCGGACGACCGGTGGCTCGACGACGGGCCCTCGCGCTACGTCATCAACGGCGACGACGACGGCGGCGTCGCCTTCGCCCTCGGCGCGATGGAGAGCGAGGTCGTCCGGCTCGTCAACATCGAGCGCAGGCGGGCCCGGTGCGCGCCGCTCCGGGTCGACAGGCGGCTGACCCGGTCGGCCAGGGCGCACTCCTCGGAGATGGCCGACACCGGCAAGTTCTCCCACACCTCCCCCGACGGCAAGTCCCCCTGGGAGCGGATGGAGGCCGCCGGCTACGGCAACGGCGGCGCGGAGAACATCGGGCGCGGCTACACCTCCGCCGAGCAGGCGGTGCGGAGCTGGATGGAGACCACCGGCCACCGGCGCAACATCCTCAACTGCGAGCTCAAGGCCACCGGTGTCGGGGTGGTCCAGGGCCCCGAAGGTCCGTGGTGGACCCAGGACTTCGGATACAGCTGAGTCAACCGGGCCCGATCCGGGGCTAGTCTCGGCGCATGGGTTTTCCCGGGGAGCCTCCGCGCCGCCAGCCTTACGACCAGCCTGTCACGTCGTCACCGCCCGCACAGGGGCAGCACTGGTTCGAGCCCGCGCCGCACGACCGCGCCGCCGAACCCCCGCCGTACGCCCAGCAGCCCCACTCCCAGGACCCCCGCTTCCAGCAGCCTCATCCGCAGGAGCCCCGTTTCCCCGGCTCTCAGGGCTTCCAGGAGGCCCGGCTCCAGGAACCGCCGCCCCAGGAACCGCCGGCCGCACAGCCGCCGTCCTCGCGGCCGCGGCCCGAGGAACCCAAGCGGGAGATGTGGAGCCCCTACGACGAGGGGCCCCGCGCCCGCCGTCCGATCTACATCGCGGCCGGCGCGCTCGCCCTGCTGGTCGCCGGGGGCTTCGGCCTGGCCTTCCTGGCCGACTCCGACTCCGCTCCGGCGCCCGCGGCCGCGAGCCCCACGGCCGGGAATCCCGTCGCGCCCCCTCCCAACATCGCCAACGGCCGGTTCGGCTTCGCCTCCTCCCGGAGCACCGATCCGTACGCGCTCACGCTGAACGAGTTGTTCAAGCGCAAGAAGGTAAGCGTCGACGGGCGCAGCTACCTGATGACCACCCGCAGGGCCGACAAGAAATGCGGCAACGCGGTGGTCGGCGCCAAGCTCCAGAAGGCCCTCACCGGTGCCAGGTGCACCCAGTTCCTGCGGGCCAGCTTCCGTGACGCCGCCGGAAAGATCATCGGTACCGTGGGAGTCGCCAACCTCAAGACCTCCGCGGGGGCGACGAAGGTGGCCAAGGCCAGCACGGGCAAGGAGCGGGAGGAGTACATCAAGCCGCTGCCCGGTAAGGATAAGGTCACCAAATTTCTCGGCACCGGCGAGGCGTTCGTGGGCCAGTGGGGCTACGGGCACTACACCGTGATGGTCTGGTTCCAGTACAAGGACGGGCACGCTCCGACGAAGACCGAGGTCAAGAAGCTGAACCAGGCGGCCTTCGGGGTGGTCGACGCGACCATCACCCCCGCGCTGGAGTCGCGTGCGCTGACCGGCAAGCGCCCCTGAGATCGACCCGCAAGCACTCCCGAGCGACCCTCAAAGGGTACTTTCAGCTAGAAATCCGGCGGGCGATACCGTCCATATCCGCATGGCGATCTCCGGGTGTCGCTAGGCTGCGGCATATGCGTGGCCAGGAATCCGGGTCCGAGCACCACCGTGAAGCCGAGGGTTCGGCCGCACCGGCGACGCCACCGCCGAGTTTCGGCCAGCCTTCGCCGCACGCGCCGCGGACCGACCTCTCAGGTGACGAGCACCCCCATCCCCCGACGGCGTGGCCCGAGGGGAGCCCCGGGGCCGCCCAGCCGTGGACCATCCCCGCCGGCGACGGCGCCCCCTACGACTGGTACGCCGAGCCCGAGGGCGACCCCGCCCCCTGGGCCGGCTTCCCCCGGCAGGACACCCCTGCCGACTCCGGTCCTTCCTGGCAGAGCCCCGCCGGACCCGGCCCCGCCGACCGCTCCGGCCCCGGCTCTCCCGGGCAGGGCCCCTCCGGCGAGGCGGCCGCCCCCGCGTGGCCCGCGCCCCCTCCCGCCCTGACTCCGCCCGCCCCGAACGGGCCTGCCGTGCCCCCGTGGCCCGTCCCGCCCGCCGCCGCGGAGTCCACCCCGCCCGCCTGGCCCCCGCCGCCCGCGCCCGGGGACACCCCGCCCTGGCAGAGCACCTCCACCGAGACGACCGCCCCCGCCTGGATCGCCACTCCGCTGCCCTCGGAGCACACCGTCCCGTCGTGGCCCGGGGCATCCACACCCGCGGAACCCGCGGGCCCGTCGTGGCACGGTCCGGTGGCTGGCGGCGAGCGCTCGCGGGACGCGGGGCCCGGCCCGCTGAACGACCCGCCGCTGTCCACCGCGCCGATCGTGCCGGGCGCACCGCCGTGGCAGCCGCCCCCTGCCTTCACCGCCGCCGCCGCGGGCATGCAGGTCTGGCCCTCGTCCGGTGACGGGGCGCCCTGGCCCGCCGCCACCGGCGAGCCGGTCTGGCCCGACTCCGACGAGGCGGTCGCCCGCCCGGGCGAGCCCGGTGACGTCGCCGTCTGGCCGCCGAGCGCGGTCTCGCCGGACGGCCCCGACGAGAGCACCCTCAGGGTCCGCCTCTCCGGCCCGTCCCCGCACGCGTCCCAGGAGCCCGCGGCCCCACCCGTGCCCGGCACGGACCCGCACGCCCCCGGCCGGGGCCCCGCGTCCGGCCCCGGCGCCCACGAGGCGGATGCGGTCCCGGCCGACGGCGCCGGTCCGCAGGTCCCGGGGCCGGGCGCGGGCCCGTCCTCCCTCCCGGCCGCACCGCCGGTGGCCGAGCCCGGCCGGCACACGTCCCCCCAGGCGCCGGCCCCGCACACCGCGGGCCCGGAGACCCCGGTCCCGCACACCGCGGGGGCACACGGTACGGGCTCGCCCGCCGCAGGCGGACCCGGCGCTGGCTCACCACCGCCCGACGAGGCCGGGCGGCACGCCGGAACCGGGCAGCACACCGCGGAACAGCCGTTTCCGGGCGAGCCGGGGGCACAGCACGCCGTGCCGTCGCCTCCTGCGGCCCCGGCCCCCGTTCCCGCGCCGAGGTCCGCGCCCGCCGCGCAGGCATCGGCGCCCGAGCCCGGGCCGGCTTCCCCGGTGCCCGCGTCGCCCGTACCGCCCGCCGAGCCGGCCGATCACGTCACGACGCCGCCCCAGGTGTCCCAAGCGCCCGCCCCCGGTACGCCCGCGGGGTTCCCGGACGAGGCGACGCCGCCCGGCGGCATCCCGGTAGTCCCCCCGCCGTTCCCGCCTCCCGCGCCGCCGCCTCCGGTGCCGGCTGGCGGACAGCCACCGGCCGAGCCCACCGAACCCGCGATGACGCGCGGACCGTTCACGCCGCTCTCGGAGTTCACCCCCGAGCCACCGCCTGCCCCGCCGGAGCCGCAGGGTAAGGGCAAGACGGGCACCATGCTCGTCGCGGCCGTGATCGCGGTGGTGGTGGTCGGCATCGGCACCGGCGCCTTCTTCGCCTACCAGTCGTTCAACGCCGGGCAGGAGACCTCGGCGGCTCCGGCACCCGCCTCGGAGAGTCTCGACCCGGCCGACGAACCGGACATCACCTCCGAGCCCGAAACGATCAACACCACGATGCTCAACTCGGAGAAGACCGACCCGGGCACGATGACCGTGGCCGCCGCCTTCGGCAAGAAGGTGACCGTGGCCGGGACGACGTTCACCCGGGTCAAGACCGACGTCACCGAGGAGTGCCACAAGGCGGCGGCCGGCACGTTCGCCGACACCCTGCGCAGCCAGGAATGCCGCCGGGTGCTCCGGGCCACCTACGTGGACCGCAAGAAGAAGTACGCGGTGACCACGGGAATCGCCGTCCTGCCCACCCGCGAGTCAGCGATCGCCACCGACAAGGCCAAGGACCTCGGCAGCAACGTCTGGTTCCGCGGCCTGCCCGCGAAAGCCGGCTCGGGGGCAGATCGCGTGCACATCGCGGGCGGCTACGCGGCGGGCATGGTGTGGGGCCGCTACATCGTGTTCAGCTACGCCACCTTCAGCGACGGCCACACGCCGACCGCGAAGGAGAAGAACCTGGGCAAGATCAGTGGTGCGTTCCGCGACCAGACCGCCAAGGCCGTGGAGCGCCGGGTCACGAACTGAACGTGCGCACCCGGCGGGTCGCGGCAGCCCGCCGGGCGAGCTCCTCACCCGCGGGATAACGCACCTCCTCCAGGCAGAGCCCGTGCGCGGGCGCGACGTGCACCCCGGAGTCCCGTACGGCCCGGGTCAGCACCCGGCCGGGCCACTCCACGGGCAGGCGGCCCTCGCCGACGGGCAGGAGCGACCCGACGAGCGCCCGGACCATCGAGTGGCAGAACGCGTCGGCCACCACCGTGGCGACGACCAGGCCGTCCTCACGGGCCCAGTCGAGCCGCTGGAGTTCACGGATCGTGGTCGCGCCCTCGCGCTTCTTGCAGAAGGCCGCGAAGTCGTGCTCGCCCAGCAGGGCGGCGGCGGCCGCGTTGAGCCGGTCGACGTCGAGAGGGCGGGAGTACCAGAGGACCTCGCGGCGCCGGAGCGGATCGACCCCGCCCGGGGCGTCGCAGACGCGGTAGGCGTACCGCCTCGACAGCGCCGAGAACCGCGCGTCAAAGCCCTCAGGAGCCACCGTAACGCGATAAATCCTGACGTCAGGGGACAGAACACCGGCCAGGCGCCTGCAGAGCGCAGCAAGGCGCTCGTCGAGCTCCGCCGCGGACCCAGGCTCCGGCGAGGTCTCCCCCGCGGCGGTCCGGCGGCGGTTCCGGCTCTGCACCGCCTCCAGCGCGTCCGTCTCCAGGTCGAGGTGGGCCACCTGGCCCCTGGCGTGCACGCCGGCGTCGGTCCGCCCGGCCACGGTCAGCGCGGGGGGTTCGGCGACCCGGAGGATCCTGCCGAGCGCCGCCTCGATCTCCCCCTGGACCGTCCGCCGCCCGGGCTGCTTGGCCCAGCCGGAGAAGTCGGTGCCGTCGTAGGCGAGATCCAGACGCAGCCGTACCACGATGTTCCTCCCGAGAACGGGAACGGGCCCGGCACCTCCCGCGTGGGGGATGCCGGGCCCGTTCACAGAGCCTGAGGGATCAGGCGTTGTCCTTCTTGGCCTCGGACTCCTCAGCCGGAGCCTCGGCGGCCTCCTCGGCGGCCTTCGGCTCCTCCGCGGCCTCGGCGCTCTCGGCCTTGGTCTCCTCGGTCTCCTTGACCTCGGGCTCCTTGACCTTGACGTCCTCGGTCCGGCCGACGCGAACCGGGTTCAGCGGCTCGGAAACCAGCTCGATCACCGCCATGGGGGCGGCGTCACCCTTGCGGAGACCGACCTTGGTGATCCGGGTGTAACCACCGGGACGCTCGGCGAAGGTCGGCGCGATCTCGGTGAACAGGTGGTGGACGACACCCTTGTCCTTGACGACCGTCAGCACCTGGCGACGGTTGTGCATGTCGCCCTTCTTCGCCTTGGTGATCAGCTTCTCCGCCAGCGGGCGCAGCCGCTTCGCCTTGGCCTCGGTGGTCTTGATCCGGCCGTGCTGGAACAGCTGGGTGGCGAGGTTGGCCAGAATCAGCCGCTCGTGGGCCGGGCTACCGCCGAGACGGGCACCCTTGGTGGGCCTGGGCATTGGGTTCTCCTTGAGAGTCAACCCGCCCCGGCCGTGTGAGGTACCGGGGTCGGGCCGGGGGTCGGACGACCCCCGTTATGGAAAATCTCAGTACTGCTCGGTCTCGACGTACGCCGTGTCGTCGTCGTCGTAGCCGCCGCCGGCCACCGCGCTGGGGTCGAACCCGGGCGGGGAGTCCTTGAGCGCGAGCGACATCTCGTGCAGCTTCTGCTTGACCTCTTCGATGGACTTGGCACCGAAGTTGCGGATGTCGAGCAGGTCCTGCTCGCTGCGGGCCACGAGCTCACCCACGGTGTGGATGCCCTCGCGCTTGAGGCAGTTGTAGGAGCGAACGGTCAGGTTCAGCTCCTCGATCGGCAGCGCCAGGTCGGCGGCCAGGGCCGCGTCCTGCACCGACGGGCCGACCTCGATGCCCTCGGCGTCGACGTTCAGCTCGCGGGCGAGACCGAACAGCTCGACGAGGGTCTTACCGGCCGAGGCCACCGCGTCGCGGGGCTTCATGCACGGCTTGGTCTCGACGTCCAGGATCAGACGGTCGAAGTCGGTGCGCTGCTCGACACGGGTCGCCTCGACCTTGTAGGTGACCTTGAGCACCGGGGAGTAGATGGAGTCGATCGGAATGCGACCGATCTCCTGGCCCGGCTGCTTGTTCTGCGCGGCGGAGACGTAGCCGCGACCGCGCTCGACGGTCAGCTCCATCTCCAGCTTCGCCTTGCCGTTCAGCGTGGCGATGCGCAGCTCGGGGTTGTGCACCTCGACGCCGGCCGGGGGCGCGATGTCGGCGGCCGTGACGTCACCGGGGCCCTGCTTGCGCAGGTACATCACCACGGGCTCGTCGTGCTCGGAGGAGACCACCAGCTCCTTGAGGTTCAGGATGATGTCGGTGACATCCTCCTTGACGCCCGGCACGGTGGTGAACTCGTGCAGGACACCCTCGATGCGGATGCTGGTCACGGCCGCGCCCGGGATGGACGACAGCAGCGTGCGGCGGAGCGAGTTGCCGATGGTGTAGCCGAAACCCGGCTCCAGCGGCTCGATGACGAACTTGGACCGGGTCTCCTCGAGGGACTCCTCAAGGAGCACCGGGCGCTGAGCGATCAGCATGTGTGTTCTCCCCTTGCATGGCGGCGCCCGCTATATGACGCCGCTCGAACAACGAGCATAGGTGCCGTGCGACGTCCGCCGCACGGCACCCGGAGGAGCCGCTACTTGGAGTAGAGCTCGACGATCAGCTGCTCCTGGACCTGGGTGTCGATCTGCTGACGGACCGGGAGCTGGTGGACCAGGACGCGCATGGCGTCCGGGACGACGCCCAGCCACGCCGGGTACGTCTTGTCACCGGCGGTGGCGCGGGCCACCTCGTAGGGCATGAGGTTGCGCGACTTCTCGCGGACCTCGACGATGTCGTGCTCGCGCACGCGGTACGACGGGATGTCGACCTTCTTGCCGTTCACCAGGATGTGGCCGTGACGGACCTGCTGGCGGGCGGCATCGCGGGACTCGGCGAAACCGGCGCGGTAGATCACGTTGTCGAGACGGCTCTCCAGGATCTGGAGGAGGTTCTCACCGGTCTTGCCGCTCTTGCGGTTGGCTTCCTCGTAGTAGTTGTGGAACTGCTTCTCGAGGACGCCGTAGATGCGGCGGGTCTTCTGCTTCTCCCGGAGCTGGAGCTGGTACTCCGACTCCTTCGGACGGCCGCGGCCGTGCTCACCCGGCGGGTAAGGACGGATCTCGATGGGGCACTTCGCGGACTCGCACTTCTTGCCCTTGAGGAAGAGCTTGGTCTTCTCGCGGCGGCAGAGCTTGCAGTCCGCACCCGTGTAACGAGCCATTTTCTCTCTATCTCCTGGCGTCAGACGCGGCGGCGCTTGGGCGGACGGCAGCCGTTGTGCGGCACGGGGGTGACGTCCTGGATGGACCCGACCTCGAGGCCGGTCGCCTGCAGCGAGCGGATCGCGGTCTCACGGCCGGAGCCGGGGCCCTTGACGAAGACGTCGACCTTGCGCATGCCGTGCTCCATGGCGCGGCGAGCGGCGTTCTCCGCGGCCATCTGCGCGGCGAACGGGGTGGACTTACGGGAGCCCTTGAACCCGACGTGGCCGGCGCTGGCCCAGGAGATCACGTTCCCGTTCGGGTCGGTGATCGAGACGATCGTGTTGTTGAACGTGCTCTTGATGTGGGCGTGGCCGTGAGCGACGTTCTTCTTTTCCTTGCGGCGCACCTTCTTCGGGGCACCCTGGCGGCTCTTAGGAGGCATTGCTTGCCTTCACTCCTGAGGTCTTCGGTCCTGCGGCTACGCGGACTACTTCTTACCGGGCTTCTTCTTGCCGGCCACGGTCTTCTTCTTGCCCTTGCGGGTGCGCGCGTTGGTCTGCGTACGCTGACCGTGCACGGGAAGGCCACGGCGGTGCCGGATGCCCTGGTAGCACTGAATCTCGATCTTGCGACGGATGTCGGCCTGGACCTCGCGGCGGAGGTCACCCTCGATCTTGAAGTTGGCCTCGATGTAGTCACGCAGCGGGACGAGCTCTTCGTCGGTGAGCTGGTGGACCCGGAGGTCGCCGCTCACGCCGGTGGCCTTGAGGGTCTCGAGCGCGCGGGTGCGACCGATTCCGTAGATGTAGGTGAGAGCGATCTCCAGCCGCTTGTCGCGGGGGAGGTCGACGCCAACCAGGCGAGCCATGGTCGGGCATTCTCCTTCGTTGTGGCGGAGGTCCTACGCCGCACTTCCCCTCCCCATGCCCGGGGTGAGGGCCCCGGCCTCCGACCGGGGGTCTCTCGCGTGGTACGGCTGGTGCCGCCTGCGCGGGTGTGAGACGCGATGACTTTGTGTCCCTACATGGGTCGAGTCCGCCTCTTCTGAGCGGACTCTTGCGGGACTGCTGTTACGACTAGCCCTGACGCTGCTTGTGGCGCAGGTTGTCGCAGATCACCATGACGCGACCGTGCCGGCGGATCACCTTGCACTTGTCACAGATCTTCTTGACGCTCGGCTTGACCTTCATAGTCCTTACTCGTCCCTCAGACGCTTACTTGTACCGGTAGACGATCCGCCCACGACCGAGGTCGTAGGGGCTCAGTTCGACGACAACCCTGTCGTCAGGAAGAATCCGGATGTAGTGCATCCGCATCCGCCCGCTGATGTGGGCCAGGACCTTATGGCCGTTGTCGAGCTGCACCCGGAACATCGCGTTCGGGAGCGACTCAACCACAGTGCCCTCGATCTCGATGGCGCCGTCTTTCTTGGCCATGTCCCTCGCGTTTCACTGATCGGTCGTCTGAGGCTTCGGAACACTAAGCAGCCGCGACCATGCACTTCGATGAGAGCGACGGTTGCGACACCGCCGATGCGCAATGGTCATAGTGAACCGAAGAAGGAGTGTACGGCACCGGGCGAGGAAATGCGAAACGCACGGCCGGTACCCTGACACAACTGCTAACCAGGATACCCCAGTTTCCCGTCGAGGCGAGCGCGAGCAGGGCACGGGCCACCGTCAGGGGCGGGACACCGACATGGGCCCGCACCACCGTCACCGACCGGGACACCGACACGGGCACGGGCACGGGCACGCACCACCGTCACCGGCGGGGCGAGGCACCGGGACGTACGCCGCCTCCAGCGGCAGAGCAGGACACCGGGACACCGGGACACACCGCCGTTGCGGGCCGCGGAAGCGCTCCCCCCGGCCCACGACGCACCCGCACCGCGCCCGCCGGCACCTCTGACCGCGCGGTGCCCGCCCATGTCTCTGTCCGCACCGTGCCTGCCCATGTCTCTGTCCGTCCGGCGCCCGCCCGCGCCTCTCTTGTCACGCCCCGGATGTCCGCCCCTGATCAGGACACCCGGAACGCCGACGAACACGCGGAAGCCCCCGGCGCCCGGGCACCGGAGGCTTCTCGACGGGTGGTTCCCGTAAAGGCCTCCCCCTGCCTTCACGAGGATCGCGTGGTCCCCGGACGGGGATCCCGGGGTCACGGTGCCGGCGCGGGCCTAGAAGGCGTCACCCCAGCCGCCGCAGTCGTCGAACTTGTCGGTGCCCTCGCACACCCGGATCTTGAAGTCGTCGAAGCCCTTGCTCTTGCTGAACCCGCCGAACTTCGAGAAGCCCGAGTGACCGAAGGTCTTGAAAACCTTGGTGTGGTGACCGAAGCGGTCGTGCCACTTGAACCACACGTAGCTGTACTGACGGTCGCGGTCGCGGTCGAACAGGCCGCCGTAGAACCAGTACCGGCCGCCGCTCTTGGTCCAGTAGCCCTTGAAGTAGGAGCGCTTGCCGAAGCTCTCACCGCCGCCGAACTTGGAGTAGTAGGGGCCGAAGAAGTGCTTGGCGCCCTGGGCCTCCTGAGCGGCCGCGCCCACCGCCGTTCCGGCGGTCGAGGCCATCGCCGCGGGAGCGGCGGCGGTGCCGGCGAGCAGGGAACCGGCCAGGGCGGTTCCGGCGATGATCGCGCGCATCGTGCTCATGGTGGTGTTCCTCCTGTGTAAGGGGTTCCGTCCCGTGGACACCGCTTACGTTAGGAAGCCGCAAGCCTTCCTTCTGCGGAGGAATGCACACTCAAGGGGCAAAGCGCACTATTACCGGTTCCGTCCCTTGCCGAGGGCTCCGACGACGGTGCCCACCAGCAGCACCACGCCCCACGGCCCCATGACCCACAGCGGCCACGGATAGGGGAAGTCGAAGCCGTCGGTCGCACCGATGATGAACCAGATCATCCAGTTGATCCCGCTGGCCGTCGCCCAGACGCTCCACGCGATCGTGAGATCTCCGCCCTCCGTCTTGCGCTCGACGTCCTTGGCGCGGGCGGAGGCCTCGGGGAGCCGGCTCAGGTCGACGTCGGGCAGGTCGGAGGTGAGGGTGGCGAGCTCACCGTACGTCTTGCTCGCGTAGAGCTGCTCCAGACGCTCGTCGAACTCCTCACTGGTGAGCCGGCCCTGCGCGTAGTGCTCACGCAGGACGGAAGCCACCTTGTCGCGGTCGCCGTCAGAGGCTCGCATGCCCGGTTCAACCGCCATGTCGATCACTCCCGCTCGTCGGCGGGCTCACCTAGCCCGCCTGTCCCGACAGCCCGGCAAGCCGCTCCTTCCCCCCGTCAAGGGCGGTCAGTACCCACGGCCCATTATCCGTCACGGCGACGCTGTGCTCGAAGTGCGCGGAGGCCTTTCCGTCGGTGGTCACGACGGTCCAGTCGTCGGCCAGCACCCTGGTCCGGTCGGTGCCGAGGTTGACCATCGGCTCCACCGCGAAGCACATGCCCGCCTCGAAACGCGGGCCCCGGCCCGGCTTACCGTGGTTGGCGACCCACGGGTCCATGTGCATCTCGGTGCCGATGCCGTGTCCGCCGTACTCCTGCGGGATGCCGTAGCGCCCCTGGGACCGGACGTACTTCTCCACCTCGTGGCCGATGTCGGACAGGTGGCGGCCCACGGTGAGCGCCGCGATGCCCCGCCACATGGCCTCCTCGGTGACCCGCATCAGCTCGGTCAGCGCGGGGTCCACCTCGCCGACGGGCACCGTGACGGCCGAGTCGCCGTGCCAGCCGTCCAGGATCGCTCCGCAGTCGATCGAGATGATGTCCCCCTCCCGGAGCGGACGCCGGTCACTCGGGATGCCGTGAACGACCTCGTGGTTCACCGACGCGCAGATGGTCGCCGGAAAGCCCTGGTAGCCCTTGAAGGAGGGGATCGCCCCCTCGTCCCGGATCGCCTTCTCCGCGATCGCGTCGAGGTCCAGCGGCGTCATGCCCGGCTGGACGCTCTCCCTGAGCAGCTGCAGCGTACGGCCGACCACCAGGCCCGCCGCCCGCATCTTCTCCAACTGCTCGGGCGTCTTCAGCTGAATTCCGTGCTTGTTCCTTTTGAACACGTACACCCCCCGGGGTGGTTAAACGGGCAGTTTGGCAGCCCAATTCCCCCGATTGTGCCCTAAACGACAGCACGCCACCCATGGGAAGCCATGGATGGCGTGCCGGGGGACGCTTTCAGCCGATGAAAGGGCTGAGGGCCTCCATCGCGCGCTGGGTGACCTCCTCCACCGGACCGGTGGCGTCGACGCCCACCAGGATGCCCTCGTCGGCGTAGAAGGACACCAGGGGGGCGGTCTGCTCCTGGTAGACCTCCAGGCGGTGCCTGACGGTCTCCTCCTTGTCGTCGTCGCGCTGGTAGAGCCGGCCTCCGCAGGCGTCGCAGATGTCGTCCTTCTTGTCGTCGAAGTCGACGTGCCAGATGCGTCCGCACTGGCTGCAGGTGCGACGTCCCGCGAGTCTGCGGACGACCTCCTCGTCGTCGACCACGAGTTCCAGCACGATGTCCAGGGCGACCCCGAACTCGGCGAGCATCTTCTTCAGGATCTCGGCCTGAGGCACGTTCCTGGGGAAGCCGTCGAGCAGGAAACCGTCCTGCACGTCGCTCTCCGAGAGGCGGTCGCGGACCATCGCGATGGTCACCTCGTCGGGCACGAGGTCGCCGCGGTCCATGTACTCCTTGGCAAGCTTGCCGAGTTCCGTGCCGCCCGAGACGTTGGCACGGAAGATGTCCCCTGTCGAGATCTTCGGGATGGACAGGTTCGATGCGATGAACTGGGCCTGCGTCCCCTTACCCGCTCCGGGGGGCCCGACCAGGACGAGACGCACTACTTCAGGAAACCTTCGTAGTTGCGCTGCTGCAGCTGGCTCTCGATCTGCTTCACGGTGTCAAGGCCGACACCAACCATGATCAGAATGCTCGTCCCTCCGAACGGGAAGTTCTGACTCGCGCCGACGAGCGCCAGCGCGACGATCGGCACCATGGAGATCAGTCCCAGATACAACGCGCCAGGAGCGGTGAGTCGCGTAAGAACATAGTTCAGGTACTCAGCCGTCGGGCGACCCGGGCGGACGCTCGGGATGAACCCACCGTACTTCTTCATGTTGTCGGCGACTTCAACGGGGTTGAAGGTAATGGACACGTAGAAGTACGTGAAGAAAACGATCAGCAGGAAGAACGTGATCATGTAGGCCGGGGTGTCGCCCGTGACCAGGTTCTGCTGGATCCACTGGACGACCGCGTTCGGCTCCTCCTGGGTGCTGCTGAACAGCGTCGTGACCAGCTGCGGGAGGTAGAGCAGCGAGGAGGCGAAGATGACCGGGATGATGCCGGCCTGGTTCACCTTCAGCGGGATGTAGGTCGAGGTGCCGCTGTACATCCGGCGGCCGACCATGCGCTTGGCGTACTGGACCGGGATCCGGCGCTGCGCCTGCTCCACCATGACCACCAGGGCGATCATCGCGAGGCCGACGGCGATGACCACCGCGAAGATGAAGGCGCCCTTCTGCCGGGCGATGTTCATCAGCTCGGCCGGGAAGACCGCGATGACCTGAGTGAAGATCAGGATGGACATGCCGTTGCCGATGCCGCGGTCGGTGATGAGCTCGCCCAGCCACATGACGACGGAGGTTCCCGCGGTCATCGTCAGCACCATCGTGACGATGGCGAAGACGTTGTCCTTGTCGAGGAGGATCTCCTGCTGGCACTGCGGGAAGAGCTGCCCGGTCCGGGCCAGGGCGATGAAGGCGGTCGACTGGAGAACGGCCAGACCGATCGTCAGGTAACGGGTGTACTGGGTGATCTTCGCCTGTCCGGACTGCCCCTCCTTCTTGAGGGCCTCCAGACGCGGGATGACCACGACCAGAAGTTGAAGGATGATGCTCGCCGTGATGTACGGCATGATGCCGAGGGCGAACACTGAAAGTTTCAGAAGGGCGCCGCCGCTGAACAGCTGCACCATTCCATAGATATTGCCCGCGTCCCCCGCCTGGGCTTGGGTGAGACAGCGGCTGATGTTCTCGGTGTGCACACCCGGGGTCGGAAGAACCGACCCAAGCCGGAACAGCGCGATGATGCCCAGAGTGAAGAGCAACTTCTTACGCAGGTCCGGCGTACGGAACGCTCGGGTAAATGCGGTCAGCACGGTCCCTCCTGCGCGCCTGAAAGGCGAGGTCGGTCGGCGATGGTGCGGGGGTGATCCATCTCTGCCATGTCCTGTCAATGAGCCCAAGGAAATGAGTCGAGGCTCACTGTTCAGCGAACTCTAACGCACTACGGGCGCGGGGGCCCATAATGAGCCCCCGCGCCGCGTGGTGATGCCTACAGCTCGGAGACGGAGCCCCCGGCAGCGGCGATCTTCTCCTTCGCGCTGGCGGAGAAGGCGTGCGCCTGCACGTTCAACGCCACGGAGATCTCGCCGGTTCCCAGCACCTTGACGGGCTGGTTCTTGCGAACCGCACCCTTGGCGATCAGGGTGTCGACGGTGACGTCGCCGCCCTCCGGGAACAGCTCACCGAGCCTGTCGAGGTTGACGACCTGGTAGGTCGTCTTGAACAGGGCGTTGGAGAAACCCTTGAACTTGGGCAGGCGCCGCTGGAGCGGAACCTGGCCACCCTCGAAGCCGAGCGGAACGGTGTTCCGGGCCGTCGTGCCCTTGGTACCGCGACCCGCGGTCTTGCCCTTGGACGCCTCGCCGCGACCCTTGCGGACCTTCGACTTGTTGGCGCCGGGAGCCGGACGCAGGTGGTGGATACGGAGCGGAGTGTTCTCTGCCATGTCTAGTCGACCTCTTCCACGGTGACGAGGTGCGTCACCACGGAGACCATGCCGCGGATCTCCGGGCGGTCTTCCTTGACGACGACGTCACCGATTCGCTTCAGACCGAGCGAGCGCAGCGAGTCGCGCTGGTTCTGCTTGCCGCCGATCTTCGAGCGGACCTGCGTGATCTTCAGGCGCGCCATGTCAGCTCACCGCCTTCGCGGCCGCGGCCTCGGCGAGGCCCTCGGCACGAGCCTTGAGCATCGCCTTGGGGGCGACGTCCTCGATCGGCAGGTTGCGACGGGCCGCGATCTCCTCGGGGCGGCTGAGGCCCTTCAGAGCGGCGACGGTCGCGTGCACGATGTTGATCGGGTTGTCCGAGCCGAGCGACTTGGACAGCACGTCGTGGATGCCGGCGCACTCCAGCACGGCGCGCACCGGACCACCGGCGATGACACCGGTACCGGGCGAGGCCGGGCGGAGGAAGACGACACCGGCGGCCTCTTCACCCTGCACGATGTGCGGGATGGTGCCCTGGATGCGCGGCACCCGGAAGAAGTGCTTCTTGGCCTCTTCGACGCCCTTGGCGATGGCCGCGGGGACTTCCTTGGCCTTGCCGTAGCCGACGCCGACCAGGCCGTTGCCGTCACCGACGATGACGAGGGCGGTGAAGCTGAAGCGACGACCACCCTTCACGACCTTGGCCACTCGATTGATCTTTACAACGCGCTCGATGTACGAGACGCCCTTGTCAGCGTTGCCGCCGCGGCGGTCGTCACGACGACCGTCACGCCGCTCGCCACCGGCGGCGCCTCCGCGACGCGGAGCTCCAGCCATCAGTGGTTCCTCTTCTCATTCGTAAGACGGGCCATCAGAACTCCAGCCCGCCTTCGCGGGCGCTGTCCGCGAGCGCCGCGATGCGACCCGCGTAGCGGTTGCCACCGCGGTCGAACACCACCGCGGTGATCCCGGCTGCCTTGGCCCGCTGAGCGAGAAGCTCGCCGACCTGCTTCGCCTTGTCGGTCTTGGCACCCTCGGCGGAGCGCAGGGAGGCGTCCATCGTGGAGGCGCTCACCAGCGTGTGGCCCTGGGAGTCGTCGACGATCTGGACGAACAGGTGCCTCGTGGAGCGGTTGACGACCAGGCGCGGACGCTCGGCCGTACCGACGACCTTCTTGCGGACTCGGCCGTGGCGGCGGGCCCGCGAGACGGCGCGGGCGGCCGTGTGCTTGCCGAACGCAGTCTTGCCAGCCATGCCTACTTACCAGCCTTTCCGACCTTGCGGCGGACAACTTCACCCTGGTAGCGAACGCCCTTGCCCTTGTACGGTTCGGGCTTGCGCAGCTTCCGGATGTTCGCGGCGACCTCGCCGACTTTCTGCTTGTCGATGCCGTCCACGTGGAACACACCGGGTCCGGTCGGCCTCTCGACGCGGAAGGTGATGCCCTCGGGGGCGTCGACGGTCACCCGGTGGCTGAAGCCCAGGGCGAACTCCAGCTGCGTCGGGCCCTTGGCCTCGACGCGGTAACCGACACCCACGATCTCCAGGGTCTTGGAGTAGCCCTGGGTGACACCGGTCACCATGTTGGCGACCAGGGTGCGGGACAGGCCGTGCAGCGCACGGATCTTGTTCTCGTCGCTGGGGCGGGTGACGGTCAGGGAACCGTCGTCGCCCTTGCTGATCTCGATCGGCTCAGCGATGGTGTGCGAAAGCGTGCCCTTGGGCCCCTTGACCGTGACATCCCGGCCGTCGATGGTGACGTCCACTCCGCTGGGAACGGGGATGGGCAGCCGTCCGATTCTCGACATGCTGTTCTCTCTCCCCTCTACCAAACGAAGGCGAGGACTTCCCCGCCCACTCCACGCTTGCTGGCCTGCTTGTCCGTCATGAGACCGCCGGACGTCGAGATGATCGCGACGCCCAGTCCGCCCAGGACTCGGGGCAGGTTGTCCTTCTTCGCATAGACCCGCAGACCGGGCTTGGAAACCCGGCGCAGGCCAGTGAGCGACCGCTCACGGCTCGGCCCGAACTTGAGCTCCACCACGAGGTTCTTGCCGACCTTGGCGTCTTCGACGCTCCAGGCCTGGATGTAGCCCTCCTGCTGGAGGATCTCGGCGATGTGCGCCTTGATCTTCGAGTACGGCATGGCCACGCTGTCGTGGTACGCCGAGTTCGCGTTTCGCAGACGCGTCAGCATGTCTGCGATCGGGTCGGTCATCGTCATGGCCGGTGGCCTTCCTCACCGCGGTTTCCCCAAGGGACCTGCGGTGCGGTCATGGGCGCCTGAGTCGGCGCCCGGTGAATACGAACTTCTGTGCCGGGCCGGCGCCGCGCGGGCCCACGATCATCGCGGGGCCGCGCGGACGGCTACCAGCTCGACTTGGTGATGCCGGGCAGCTCGCCCCGGTGCGCCATCTCGCGGAAGCAGATGCGGCACAGGCCGAACTTCCGGTAAACGGCGCGGGGACGGCCACAGCGCGAGCACCGAGTGTACGCCCGGACCTCGAACTTGGCCTTGCGAGCGGCCTTGACCTTGAGCGACGTCTTCGCCATGATCAGGCCTCCTTGAAGGGGAAGCCGAGGTGCTTCAGCAGCGCCCGGCCCTGGTCGTCGGTCTTAGCGGTGGTCACGACCGTGATGTCCATGCCCCGCTGGCGGTCGACCTTGTCCTGGTCGATCTCGTGGAACATGACCTGCTCGGTGAGACCGAAGGTGTAGTTGCCGTTGCCGTCGAACTGCTTGGGCGACAGACCGCGGAAGTCGCGGATACGCGGCAGGGCCAGCGACAGCAGCCTGTCGAGGAACTCCCACATGCGGTCGCCGCGGAGCGTGACGTGCGCGCCGATCGGCATGCCCTCGCGCAGCTTGAACTGGGCGATGGACTTGCGGGCGCGGACGACGGCCGGCTTCTGACCGGTGATCGCGGTGAGGTCACGGACGGCGCCCTCGATGAGCTTCGAGTCACGCGCGGCCTCGCCGACGCCCATGTTCACCTTGATCTTGGTGATGGTGGGCACCAGCATGATGTTCTCGAACCCGAACTCCTCGTTCAGCTTCGCGATGATCTCTTCGCGGTAGCGCTGCTTGAGGCGCGGGACGACCCGCTCGGTCTCGGTGATGTTCGCGGTCATCAGTTGTCCTCACCCGTCTCGTCGGAGTCGGCCTTGACCTTGTCGGCCTTCTCCTTCTTGGCAGGCTTCTCGTCATCCTTGAGCTTCTTGACGTTGCTCACGTGGATGGGAGCCTCCATCGTCTGCACACCGCCGCTCTTGGCGCCGCGCGGACCCTGGTGGGTCTCCTTGGAGTGCTTCTTGATCAGGTTGACGCCTTCGACCACCACGCGCTCCTCGCGCGGGAGGGCGGCGATGACGCGACCCTTGGCACCCTTGTCCTTGCCGGCGATGACCTGTACGAGGTCACCCTTCTTCACATGCAGCTTCGGCATTACAGCACCTCCGGCGCGAGCGAGATGATGCGCATGAACTTCTTGTCACGCAGCTCACGTCCGACCGGGCCGAAAATACGGGTGCCCCGCGGGTCGCCGCTGTCCTTGATGATGACGGCGGCATTCTCGTCGAAGCGGATGTAGGAGCCGTCGGGCCGGCGGCGCTCCTTGACAGTGCGGACGACGACGGCCTTGACCACGTCGCCCTTCTTCACGGTGCCGCCCGGAATGGCGTCCTTGACCGTGGCGACGATGATGTCGCCGATTCCCGCGTAGCGCCGGCCCGAACCGCCGAGCACACGGATGCAAAGGACTTCCTTCGCACCAGTGTTGTCGGCGACCTTGAGCCGCGACTCCTGCTGGATCACTTGAACTCCTGTTTGTCTCGCTGGTTCTCACCCGCTGGGTGAGCCTTGCGGAACCTGCTGGGTCTTTTTCCCCCGGCGACAGTCTTTGCCGGACCGCCGCCGCAGGCGGGGCGAAGATCGCTCCGCCCCCTTGGACACCGTCGTGGGGGGTGACGGCGCCACCCCCCACGAGGCGTGTAGCTTACTTGGCCTTCTCGAGGATCTCGACGACACGCCACCGCTTGGTGGCGGACAGCGGCCGGGTCTCCATCAGGAGGACGCGGTCGCCGACACCGGCCGAGTTGGCCTCGTCGTGGGCCTTGTACTTGGTCGTCCGGCGGATGACCTTGCCGTACAGGGGGTGCTTGACGCGGTCCTCGACAGCGACGACGACGGTCTTGTCCATCTTGTCACTGACGACCAGACCCTCACGGGTCTTGCGGTAGTTCCGCGCCGTGGTCGTGCTCTCCGTGGCCTCAGCCATCGATCGACTCCTTCTCTACCGTCACGATCCCGAGCTCGCGCTCGCGCATCACGGTGTAGATACGGGCGATCTCGCGGCGGACGGCGCGCAGCCGCCCGTGGTTCTCCAACTGGCCGGTCGCGGCCTGGAAGCGGAGGTTGAAGAGCTCCTCCTTGGCTTCCTTCAGCTTCGTGACCAGGGCGTCCTGGTCCTCCGCCCGCAGCTCACCGGCGGTCAGGCCCTTAGCCATCACGCCTCACCCACTTCACGCTTGACGAACCGGCACTTCATCGGGAGCTTGTGCATCGCACGGCGGAGCGCCTCGCGAGCCACCGGCTCCGCGACGCCCGACAGCTCGAACATGATGCGACCGGGCTTGACGTTGGCGATCCACCACTCCGGCGAACCCTTACCGGAACCCATGCGGGTCTCGGCCGGCTTCTTGGTGAGCGGACGGTCCGGGTAGATGTTGATCCAGACCTTTCCACCACGCCTGATGTGGCGGGTCATGGCGATACGAGCCGACTCGATCTGGCGGTTGGTCACGTAGGAGTGCTCAAGCGCCTGAATGCCGAACTCGCCGAACACGACCCTGGTGCCGCCCTTGGCGGCGCCGGAGCGGTCGGGCCGGTGCTGCTTGCGGTGCTTGACCCTGCGCGGGATCAGCATGGTCAGCTCCCTTCAGCACCCGGCTGCGCAGCCGGGCCGGTCTCGGGGGCGGCCTGCGAAGCCGCCTCGTTCCTGGGGGCGCGGTCGCCGCGGCCGGCACCCCGACGGGCGCCACCGGCACCGCGACGGGGACGGTCGCCGCCGGCACCGGCGCCACGACGGTCGTCACGACGCTGGCTCGCGCGAGCGCCGGCGGCGGCCGCCTCGCGCTCGGCGCGGCTGGTCGGAGCCTCGCCCTTGTAGATCCACACCTTGACGCCGATGCGGCCGAAGGTGGTGCGGGCCTCGTACAGGCCGTAGTCGATGTCGGCGCGGAGCGTGTGCAGGGGCACGCGGCCCTCGCGGTAGAACTCCGAGCGGGACATCTCAGCGCCGCCGAGACGGCCGGAGCACTGCACCCGGATGCCCTTGGCGCCGCTCTTCATCGCCGACTGCATCGCCTTGCGCATCGCCCGACGGAACGAGACGCGGCTGGACAGCTGCTCGGCCACGCCCTGGGCGACGAGCTGGGCGTCGATCTCAGGGTTCTTGACCTCGAGGATGTTGAGCTGGACCTGCTTCTTGGTCAGCTTCTCGAGGTCACCGCGGATCCGGTCCGCCTCGGCGCCACGGCGGCCGATGACGATGCCCGGACGGGCGGTGTGGATGTCGACCTGAACCCGGTCGGTGGTCCGCTCGATCTCGACCTTGGAAATGCCGGCCCGCTCCATGCCCTTCTTCAGCATGCGGCGGATCGCCACGTCTTCGGCGACATACGACTTGTAGAGCTTGTCGGCATACCACCGGCTCTTGAAGTCGGTCGTGACGCCGAGGCGGAACCCGTGCGGGTTGACCTTCTGACCCACTAGCGGGTCCTCCCCTTCGGCTCGCGGGACTCCACGATCACGGTGATGTGGCTGGTCCGCTTGTTGATCCGATAGGCGCGACCCTGAGCGCGGGGACGGAACCGCTTCAGCGTCGGGCCCTCGTCGACCCAGGCACGGCTCACGAAGAGCGTGTCGCGGTCGAGCTTGAAGTTGTGCTCCGCGTTCGCAATGGCGCTGGACAGCACCTTGTACACGGTCTCGCTCGCCGCCTGGGGAGCGAACTGCAGCACGGCCTGCGCCTCCGAAGCGGGCAGCCCGCGAATGAGGTCCACCACGCGGCGGGCCTTCATGGGCGTGTGGCGCGCGAACCGCACCTGAGCCCTGGCTTCCATCGCTTACTCCTCTTACCTTCTGCTTCGTATCGGTCGAGTCCGTCTTGCCTTGCAACATCCGGTACAGCTGTCGCTTTCCGGCCGTTCCCGGCTCGACTTTCTCTCCCCTCATGGGTCGAGTCCGTCTCGCCTTGTAACAATCGGCAGAGCTGTCGCTTTCCGGCCGTTCCCGGCTCGACTTTCTCTCCCTAGGCGCTTACCGCCGGCTGCGGCGGTCTTCCTTGACGTGGCTGCGGAACGTCCGCGTCGGAGCGAACTCACCGAGCTTGTGACCGATCATCGCCTCGGTGACGAAGACCGGGACGTGCTTGCGGCCGTCGTGCACGGCGATCGTGTGACCGATCATGTCGGGCACGATCATGGAGCGCCGCGACCACGTCTTGATGACGTTCTTGGTGCCCTTCTCGTTCTGGGCGTCCACCTTCTTCTGAAGGTGGTCGTCCACGAAGGGACCCTTCTTAAGGCTACGTGGCATTTTGGCTGCTCCTACCGCTTCTTCCGCTTAGTCCGACGACGGATAATCAGCCGGTCGCTGGCCTTGTTCGCCGCACGGGTACGACCCTCGGGCTTGCCCTTGGGGTTGACGGGGTGACGACCACCGGAGGTCTTACCCTCACCACCACCGTGCGGGTGGTCGACCGGGTTCATCGCGACACCGCGGACGGTGGGGCGCTTGCCCTTCCACCGCATACGGCCGGCCTTACCCCAGTTGATGTTGGCCTGCTCGGCGTTGCCGACCTGGCCGATGGAGGCCCGGCAGCGAACGTCGACCTGGCGCATTTCGCCGGAGGGCATGCGCAGCGTGGCGTACTGGCCCTCCTTGGCGAGAAGCTGGATCTGCGCGCCGGCGGACCGGCCCAGCTTGGCGCCCCCGCCCGGACGGAGCTCCACCGCGTGGATGAAGGTACCGGTCGGGATGTTGCGCAGCGGGAGGCAGTTACCCGGCTTGATGTCGGCCGTGGGGCCGTTCTCGATGAGGTCGCCCTGCTTGATGCCGGTCGGGGCGAGGATGTAGCGCTTCTCCCCGTCGGCGTAGTGCAGCAGCGCGATGCGGGAGGTGCGGTTCGGGTCGTACTCGATGTGAGCGACCTTGGCCGGGATCCCGTCCTTGTCGTGGCGCCGGAAGTCGATGATCCGGTAGGCGCGCTTGTGGCCACCACCCTGGTGACGGGTGGTCACCCGGCCGTGGACGTTACGGCCGCCCTTGCTGTGCAGGGGGGCAAGCAGCGACTTCTCGGGCGTGCTGCGCGTGATCTCGGCGAAGTCCGAGACGCTGGCGCCGCGGCGACCCGGGGTCGTCGGCTTGAGTTTACGGATGCCCATCTTTTTCGTTCATCCTTCGTCGGTTAATCCGGGAGAATGCCCCCCGCCGGGCGGCGAGGGGCTTCTCCCTGTACTTACTGAGCGAGCGGGTCAGCCCTGACCGAAGATGTCGATCCGGTCGCCCTCGGCCAGGCTGACGATCGCCCGCTTGGTGTCGGGGCGCTGGCCGTAGCCGGAGCGGGTCCGCTTGCGCTTGCCCGGGCGGTTGATGGTGTTCACGCTGGCCACCTTGACGCCGAAGATCTTCTCAACCGCGATCTTGACCTGCGTCTTGTTGGCCGTCTTCCGCACCAGGAACGTGTACTTGTTGTGCTCGTCGATCAGGCCGTAGCTCTTCTCGGAGACAACCGGCTTGATGATGATGTCGCGCGGGTCGGCGATCTTCTCCATCAGGCGTCTTCCTTCCCGCTCTTGCTCAGGCGCTCGACGACCTGGTCGTAGGCGGCCTGGGTGAAAACGACGTCGTCGTAGCAGAGCACGTCGTAGGTGTTCAGCTGCCCGGCGTCCAGGAGGTGGACCTCCGGGGCGTTGCGCAGGCTCAGCCAGGTGAGCTCGTCACCCTCGTCGACGACGACCAGGACGCTGCGCGCCTCGGTGACCTTGCGGAGCGACTGGAGAGCCGCCTTGGTCTTGGGGGTCTCCCCCTCGACCAGGGCGCTGACCACGTGGACGCGGCCGCCGTTCGCCCGGTCGGACAGGGCGCCGCGCAGGGCGGCGGCCTTCATCTTCTTCGGGGTCTTCTGCGTGTAGTCACGCGGGACCGGGCCGTGGACGGTGCCACCGCCGGTGAACTGCGGGGCGCGGGTCGAGCCCTGACGGGCGCGGCCGGTGCCCTTCTGCCGGTACGGCTTCTTGCCGCCACCGCTGACCTCACCGCGGGTCTTGGCCTTGTGGGTGCCCTGCCGGCGGGCGGCGAGCTGGGCCACGACGACCTGGTGGATCAGCGGGATGTTGACCTTGGCGCCGAAGACGGACTCGGGCAGGTCGACGGTGCCCGCCTTAGCGCCGCTCGCGTCGAGGACGTCAATGGTGCTCACTTGGCAGCCCCCTTCTTGGCAGCGGTACGGAGGAGAACCAGGCTGCCGTTCGCGCCGGGGATCGCACCCTTGATCAGGATGATGCCCTTCTCGACGTCCACGGCGTGGACCTTCAGGCTCTGGACGGTCGTGCGGACGTTGCCCATCCGACCGGCCATGCGCAGGCCCTTGAAAACGCGGCCCGGGGTGGCGCAGCCACCGATGGAACCCGGCGAGCGGTGCTTGCGCTGCGTACCGTGCGAGGCACCCAGACCCCTGAAGCCGTGGCGCTTCATGACACCCGCGTAGCCCTTGCCCTTGCTCTTGCCCGTCACGTCGACGAACTGGCCGGCCTCGAAGGTGTCAGCCAGGAGCTCCTGACCGAGGGTGTACTCGCTCGCGTCGTCGGTGCGGATCTCCGCGAAGTAACGGCGCGGGGTGATGTTGTGCTTGCGCAGGTAGTCGCCGAGCGGCTTGTTGACCTTCCGGGGGTCGATCTGCCCGAAGCCCAGCTGGACGGCGGAGTAGCCGTCCTTCTCCGCGGTGCGGACGCGGGTCACGACACACGGACCTGCCTCGACGACGGTCACCGGGACCATCCGGTTGTCCGCGTCGAAGACCTGGGTCATGCCGAGCTTCTTGCCCAGGACGCCCTTGATCTGCTTAGCCATGTCAGTGCGTTCCCTCAGAGCTTGATCGAGATGTCAACGCCGGCGGGGAGGTCGAGCCGCATGAGCGAGTCAACCGTCTTCGGCGTCGGGTCGATGATGTCAATCAGCCGCTTGTGCGTGCGCATCTCAAAGTGCTCGCGACTGTCCTTGTACTTGTGCGGCGAGCGGATGACGCAGTACACGTTCTTCTCGGTCGGCAGCGGCACCGGGCCCGCGACCTTAGCGCCAGTCCTTGTCACCGTCTCGACGATCTTCTTGGCCGAGCTGTCGATGACCTCGTGGTCATAGGCCTTGAGCCGAATGCGGATCTTCTGTCCCGCCATAATGGCCTCGGTGTCCTTCGCTGTCGTCTGAAAAAGTTACGTGCGGCCTGTTGCCGCTGTGCATGGTCGAGTCGGTCTCGCCGACCGGCTCCGGGGCCGTCCGTGACGTCCCGGCCACCGCCGGCTCGACTTTCTCTCCACGTGGTGCCCGAGTCCGCCCGGCCGGGCGGGGTCCTCTGCACGCGTCCCACGTAGCAGACGCAGTCGATCTGCGCTTTCTTCCGTGATCTGGCAGTTACTTCGGTCACCGTGCGGCCGAAACAACTGCGAGATCACGGTTCGTGGGTCTTGCGGGGACCGCGTGCCGTACGGCACGGGCCCTGTCGTGGCGCGACGGCCGGCCCTGCGACGAGGGCCGACCGCCACTCCGCGATCGTACTACTTGATGATCTTGGTCACGCGACCCGCACCGACGGTGCGGCCACCCTCGCGGATCGCGAACTTGAGACCGTCCTCCATGGCGACCGGCTGGATCAGCTGGACCGTCATCTCGGTGTTGTCGCCCGGCATGACCATCTCGGTGCCCTCGGGGAGGTTCACCACGCCGGTCACGTCGGTGGTCCGGAAGTAGAACTGCGGACGGTAGTTGTTGAAGAACGGCGTGTGGCGGCCGCCCTCGTCCTTGCTCAGGATGTAGACCTGGGCCTCGAACTCGGTGTGCGGGGTCGTGGTGCCCGGCTTGATGACACACTGACCGCGCTCGACGTCCTCACGCTTGATACCACGCAGGAGCAGACCGACGTTGTCACCGGCCTGGCCCTCGTCGAGGAGCTTGCGGAACATCTCGACACCGGTGACCGTGGTCGTGGTCTTGGTGTCCTTGATGCCGATGATGTCGACGGTCTCGTTGACCTTGACGACACCGCGCTCGATACGGCCGGTGACGACGGTGCCGCGACCGGTGATCGAGAAGACGTCCTCGATCGGCATGAGGAACGGCTTGTCGGTCTCACGGGTCGGCTCGGGGACGTTCTCGTCCACGGCGGTCATGAGCTCGATGATCGAGTCGCCCCACTTCTCGTCGCCCTCGAGCGCCTTCAGCGCCGAGACGCGGACGACCGGCAGGTCGTCGCCGGGGAACTCCTGGGCCGAGAGGAGCTCGCGGACCTCGAGCTCGACGAGCTCCAGGATCTCCTCGTCGTCCACCATGTCGGCCTTGTTGAGGGCCACGACGATGTAGGGGACGCCGACCTGGCGGGCCAGGAGGACGTGCTCCTTCGTCTGCGGCATCGGGCCGTCGGTGGCGGCGACCACGAGGATGGCGCCGTCCATCTGGGCCGCACCGGTGATCATGTTCTTCACGTAGTCGGCGTGACCGGGGCAGTCCACGTGAGCGTAGTGGCGCTTCTCGGTCTGGTACTCGACGTGCGCGATGGAGATGGTGATGCCGCGGGCCTTCTCCTCCGGCGCCTTGTCGATCTTGTCGAACGGGGTCGCCTCGTTGAGGTTCGGGTAACGCTCGTGGAGCACCTTGGTGATCGCCGCGGTCAGAGTGGTCTTGCCGTGGTCGATGTGCCCAATGGTGCCGATGTTTACGTGCGGCTTGGTCCGCTCGAACTTGGCCTTGGCCACTGGTCTCTCCTTAGAGAACTGACGTGACTTGCGTCTTCATATTCGGGTTCGGGGAGGCCGGTCCCTCACGGA
Organism: Streptosporangium fragile; assembly: GCF_039534445.1. Lineage (NCBI taxonomy): Bacteria > Bacillati > Actinomycetota > Actinomycetes > Streptosporangiales > Streptosporangiaceae > Streptosporangium > Streptosporangium fragile. The sequence continues at coordinate 63,011 of NZ_BAAAVI010000014.1, forward strand.
ACCGGCCGACGAGAGGCTCTCGCCCCGCACCCTCGGGTGCGGGCGGCGATCTTCTCGCCTCCCGCACCGAAAGGATGCCGGACTTACTCGCCCCGCACCTTCGCGACGATCTCCTTGGCGATGTGCGCAGGCACTTCCGCGTAGGAGTCGAACTGCATGCTGTAGCTCGCGCGGCCCTGGGTCTTGCTACGGAGGTCGCCCACGTAGCCGAACATCTCGGACAGCGGCACGAGCGCGTTGACGATGCGGTTGCCACCGCGCTCGTCCATCGCCTGGATCTGCCCGCGGCGACTGTTGAGGTCACCGATGACGTCACCCATGTAGTCCTCGGGCGTGGTGACCTCGACGGCCATCATCGGCTCCAGGATTACGGCGTCCGCCCTGCGCGCGGCCTCCTTGAAGGCCATCGAGCCAGCGATCTTGAAGGCCATTTCGGACGAGTCCACCTCGTGGTAGGCACCGTCCTGCAGGGTGACCTTGACCCCGACCATGGGGTAGCCGGCGAGCACGCCGAACTCGGCGGCCTCCTGACAACCCGCGTCCACCGACGGGATGTACTCCCGGGGGATGCGGCCACCGCTGACGGCGTTGACGAACTCGTAGCCGTCGTTGCCCTCGCCCAGCGGCTCCAGGTCGATGATGACCCGGCCGAACTGGCCGGAACCACCGGTCTGCTTCTTGTGGGTGTACTCGATCTTCTCCACCTTGCGGCGGATGGTCTCGCGGTACGCCACCTGCGGGCGGCCGACGTTGGCCTCGACCTTGAACTCGCGGCGCATCCGGTCGACGAGGATCTCCAGGTGGAGCTCGCCCATGCCCCAGATGACCGTCTGACCGGTCTCCTCGTCGCGACGGACCTGGAAGGACGGGTCCTCCTCGGCCAGGCGCTGGATCGCGGTGCTCAGCTTCTCCTGGTCGCCCTTGGTCTTGGGCTCGATCGCGACGTTGATGACCGGGGCCGGGAACGTCATCGACTCCAGGACGACCTGGTTGGCCGGGTCGCAGAGGGTGTCACCGGTGGTGGTGTCCTTCAGGCCCATGACGGCCACGATCTGACCGGCGTGCGCGGACGGGCGCTCCTCGCGCTTGTTCGCGTGCATCTGGTAGATCTTGCCGATCCGCTCCTTGCGGCCCTTGACCGAGTTGGTCACGCTGCTGCCGGACTCCAGCGTGCCGGAGTAGATGCGGATGTAGGTGAGCTTGCCCAGGTGGGGGTCGCTCATGATCTTGAAGGCCAGCGCGGCGAAGGGCTCCTCCGGGTCCGCGTGACGCTCGACGACCTCCTCCTCGTTGCCGACCGCGTGGCCCTTGAAGGCCGGGATGTCGGTCGGCGCGGGGAGGTAGGCGACGATCGCGTCGAGCAGGGGCTGCACGCCCTTGTTCTTGAACGCGGTGCCGGTGAGGACGGGGTTGATGGCGCTGGACAGCGTGGCGCGGCGGATGGCCGCCACCAGCTGCTCCTCGGTGGGCTCGACACCCTCCAGGAAGAGCTCCATCAGCTCGTCGTCGTTCTCGGAGACGGTCTCGACGAGCTTGTCACGCCACTCGCGGGCGGCCTCGGCGTACTCGGCCGGGATGTCGACGACCTCGTACATCTCGCCCTTGGCGGCCTCGGCGCTCCACAGGAGGCCCTTCATCTTCACCAGGTCGATGACGCCCTTGAAGCCGGCCTCGACGCCCCAGGGAAGCTGGAGGACGGCGGGGGTGGCGTGCAGGCGGCTGACCATCATGTCGACGCAGCGGTGGAACTCCGCGCCGACCCGGTCCATCTTGTTGACAAAGCAGATACGGGGCACGCCGTAGCGGTCGGCCTGGCGCCAGACCGTCTCCGACTGCGGCTCGACACCGGCGACGCCGTCGAACACCGCGACGGCACCGTCGAGGACGCGGAGCGAACGCTCCACCTCGATCGTGAAGTCCACGTGGCCCGGCGTGTCGATGATGTTGATCGTGTGGCCGAGCCATTCGCAGGTGGTCGCGGCGGAGGTGATGGTGATACCACGCTCCTGCTCCTGCTCCATCCAGTCCATCGTGGCTGCGCCCTCGTGGACCTCACCGATCTTGTAGTTGATACCGGTGTAGAACAGGATGCGCTCGGTCGTCGTGGTCTTGCCCGCGTCGATGTGGGCCATGATCCCGATGTTGCGGACCTTGGCCAGGTCAAGAGCGGTCGTGGTGGCCACTTCTCTCGCGTCCTCTGTCGTCTCGTGGAACCCGCTGTTACCAGCGGTAGTGGGCGAAGGCCTTGTTGGACTCGGCCATCTTGTGGGTGTCCTCGCGCTTCTTGACGCTTGCGCCGAGGCCGTTGCTGGCGTCGAGCAGTTCGTTCATGAGGCGCTCGGTCATGGTCTTCTCGCGGCGAGCGCGGGCGTACTGCACCAGCCAGCGCAGGGCCAGGGTGGTGCTGCGCGCGGCGCGCACCTCGACCGGGACCTGGTAGGTCGCGCCACCGACGCGGCGGCTGCGGACCTCAAGGGTGGGCTTGACGTTGTCCAGCGCGCGCTTCAGGGTGACGACCGGGTCGTTGCCGGTCTTCTCCCTGGCGCCTTCCAGAGCGCCGTACACGATGGACTGGGCGATGGAACGCTTGCCGTCCAGAAGCACCTTGTTGATCAGCGCGGTGACCAGGGGCGAGTTGTGAACCGGGTCAGCCATGAGCTGACGACGGCCAGGAGAACCCTTGCGAGGCATTCTTACTTCTCCTTCTTCGCGCCGTAACGGCTGCGGGCCTGCTTGCGGTTACGAACACCCTGGGTGTCGAGAGAACCGCGAACGATCTTGTAGCGCACACCCGGCAGGTCCTTAACACGACCGCCACGGACGAGCACGATGGAGTGCTCCTGAAGGTTGTGGCCGACACCCGGGATGTAGGCCGTGACCTCGATGCCGCTGCTGAGCTTGACACGCGCGACCTTGCGGAGGGCGGAGTTCGGCTTCTTGGGAGTCGTGGTGTAAACGCGCATGCAGGTGCCGCGTCGCTGGGGGCTGGCCTTGAGCGCCGGAGTCTTGGTCTTGGTGACCTTGTCCTGGCGGCCCTTTCGGACCAGCTGCTGAATAGTGGGCACTACATCTCCGTTTCACGCCTTGGCCGGTGGTACGTCGTCATGGGGTCGAGCCGACTCGGCCCTGCGGGCCGGTCTCTCCACACCATTGTGCATTTCGCAGGTTCTGCCGGTGTCATGACCTGCTGGTTTTCCTCGCACTTCGACCCCCGCGCTCGGGCGTGTCGCGCTCGCATCGTGCCATGCACAACCACGACCGAGCCTGGTGGAGGAGCCACGCTGCACACCCCGCTCGGGAGCGCACACGTGAGAGCCCATGAGACCACGGGCACGAAGAGTAAGGCTACCCAGCTCGACACGGCCCGTCAAAACGACTGCCGGAGCGTGTTCCTCCCCAGAGGTCGCGGGCCGCTCAAGCTGCCGAAATCGTAGCAGCCGGGCCACCCGGAGCGGGCGACATCACTGATCTCCACAGAGCACCCGGGATCTGTTACACGGCCCCCGGCGACCATGCCGGAGATCGGCAACGCTCGTCCCTTGGTCGGACACCGGAGGCACCCTGCCAAGCAAACGTCCACATTATCACCCGGCTAAGCCGACTGTCCATATTCCGTCGTCGGCGTGGCGGCCCCGGCCCGCACCCGCCGCCCGGAATCACCCTGACGTTCACGTCCCGTTCAGCGGGAGAACGCGCTCAGACACCCGGGGCACCGGTCCCTGATCCACCCGGACACCCGAGGCATCACGTCCCCGGCCCGCCCGAACGCACGCCCAGGGCACCACCCCTGATCCGCGTGAACTCCCAAGGCACCGGTCCACCGGCCCGTTCCACCGGCCGCCCGGCCCGACCGGGCCGCCCACCTCCCGGAGGCGTCCGGTCCAACCGGACCCCGCCTCCCCGGAACCGCCCGGCCCGACCGGACCGCCCGCTTCCCCGGAGCCGCTCCCCGTACCCGGCCCCGCCGGCACCGGACCGCCCGCCCGCTTCCCGCCCCTGTGCGGGTCGACGACCGGCGGTGGGGACCGGACCGGCACCCGCCCCACGCTGCGGCGTTCCGGCGGAGCACGGACACGCGTAACGCGAAGCCTGCCCATCGCGTTGCCGCACCGCACCCTCGTGGCGGTGCG